>CAZIAF010000008.1:0-24874 GCA_964537625.1 uncultured Candidatus Bathyarchaeia archaeon | reverse complement strand
TGAAATAGTGAATAGTATCCATCCTATTGTGAAAAAGTTTAGAAACAGAAAAGATGATGTATCAGGAATCCAGAAGCCAATGAAAGCCCAAATGTTGAAAGCGTTAATTGTGTTGAAGGCGTAACCCCCATAGCCGGTTGAGTAAATGTTGAGTAAGAACGTCACAGGGTTACTCCACTCAAAGGGTATTATCACGATAAAAATTGTGGCGGTTAAAGTAAGAAGTGAAGCACCAAACTTTTCCCAGCCATATCTCTTTATTGTATAGTATATCATTAAAGGCGCGAGAGCGATGCTTTGGGGTTTTGTCAGTAATGCGAGTGCATAGGCTAAAGCTGAAAGTTTGGGTTTTGAATCTAGAACGAGCATAATTGCTAGGACGAGAAAAAAGGTGTATATCGCATCATATTGACCCCAGATCGAGGTATTGAAAATAGTTGCTGGATTGAATGCATATAAAGAGGAAGCAGAGATCGAGGCTTTGAAACTTGACCATTTCCTTAGAAAGAGAAATATTAGAACAGAAGTTGCTACGTCAAAGATGGCTGAAGGTAATTTTAAGAGATATAATAAAGAATCTGTATTAAAAAGTGACATGTAATTGGCTAGGGAGCCAAAAACCCAGAAGATATATACGTTGAAAGGTGGGTAGTCTGACCAAGTTTCATAGAATGAGTGTAATCCATTCGCTGCTGCGTTTTGAAACCACGCGGTAAACGTGGATAAGTCTACAAAATATCCTTGAATAGGGGATAATAGAATTCTTATAATCAATGCAAATATGGAGATTCCAATCACTAATTTTGTTTCATTCCTTAATGAATCAGATATGGTGACGCCCCCTAGGAACTGTTAACTATTATGTACTTGTGAAAAAAAGGTTTGTTGAGTCACTTGTGCGCAATCGTTTTTTCTTAAATGCGTTCTTTTTCTCCACGCATGCGCCTGCTTCCTGCTAGTCACCCTCATATAACCTGATTATAGAATAACTAATGATCGCATTGGGCAACCCTTTATTCATTGTGGATGTTTTTGCTGAAGCGAAACTAGAGGGAAACCAGCTCGCCGTCGTCATCGATAACGAAGGATGAACAACGTATCAGATGCAGAAATTTACTCGCGAAATGAACTTCAGCGAAACTACATTCATCACTAGTGTAGACCTCAAAAAACGGATCTTCAAGGTCCGTATCTTCACACCAGTCGGTGAGTTGCCCTTCGCTGGGCACCCAACTCTCGGTACCGCATATGTTGCTGCGAAAGAGATTATCAAACACGAGGTACCTGAGCTCACTTTAAGTATGAAGGCGGGATTGATCCCTGTTACATTCCAGAGAGCGGGTGATGGCAAACCCCTTCTCTGGATGAAGCAGCTCAACCCACAATTCGACGGCGTCCACAACCCCCAAGATTTCGCAGCGATATTTAACCTAAACTCAGATGATTTCGACCCCAGATTCCCTATCCAAGAGGTCTCCACCGGCGTCTGGTTCTATATTATACCCCTCAGGACCCGTGAGGCATTGAAAAGGATCAAGCTGAACAGCGAGATGTTGAAGGCGTATTCGACTGAGAGGAAGGCGAAGTGGCCCCTTCTATTCTGCCCCGAGCCAGAGAATTCGGAGAACCATTTGAAGGTAAGAATGGTCAACGATTGGACAGAGGACCCAGCAACCGGAAGTGGCAACGGCTGCCTCGCCGGTTACCTCGTCAAGCACAGGTACTTCAATTCAACGAAAATTGACATCCGTATCGAGCAGGGAGCCGAGATAAACCGCCCCAGCCTATTATATCTCAAAGCCGAGGAGACACCTGGTGGCATTGATATCTTCGTTGGTGGAAAAGTAGCAATGGTTATCCGAGGAGAACTCGCCTAAAGTCAAGTTTGAGCGGTTTAGCTTAAGGGGGTAAAGTCATCCAGCGCACGCAAATCGGAAAGCCTCATAATCCCGCTTACTCCTTTTTCTCAACTATGAGGCAGAAGATCCTCTTCAAGATCAGGGAAGCAAACGAAACTGACATTCCCATCATCATCGATCTAGCTAAAAAACTTGCGATTTATGAGCGATCCCCAGAGAGCTTTGTGGCAACAGCGGAGAACTTCTCGAAATGGGGATGGGGCCCTAATCAAATCTTTAAGGTGCTACTTGCTGAAAACAACGGGGATCACGACCCAAAATTTATTGGATTCGCCTTATATTACTTCACTTTCAGTACTTGGACGGGATACCCAACCCTCTGGCTTGAAGATGTCTTTGTCCCGGAAGAACTACGAGGAAATGGTATAGGCTCAGCTCTTCTTAAGGAACTAGCCCAGATCGCCCTTGACAAGGGTTGTAGCCGAATGGAGTGGACAGTCCTCGACTGGAATGAGCCGAGTCGCCAGTTTTACTTCAACCTTGGCGCTAAAGCTATGGAGGAGTGGACAACATTCCGTCTGACTTCTGTAGAACTTGAAAGACTTGCGAAAAGTTGATAATTTATTACCTGTTAAATAGGCTACAACTCACAGATCTGATAGAGGTTTAAATATACCCCACCCGAACGAATAGCAGACAAGGGGCATATTAGATGTCACGTGGAAGGGAATACGACGAAGCGATTACCATCTTCTCGCCCGAGGGTCGCATCTACCAAGTCGAATACGCGTTGGAACTGGTGAAGCGCGGGGCACCTGTTGCAGGTGTCCTCACTAAAGATGGTGTAGTCCTCGTCGCTGTTGAGGTGCTTCAGAACGGGCTCGAAGACCCTAGGTTTAGTAAAAAGCTATTCGAGTTCGACACTCACGTCGCCGCAGTCATTGCGGGGCTCAGCCCCGACGCTCGCGTGCTCGTCAGGGAGGCGCGCCTCGTCTGCCAGGGTAATAGGATGACATATGACGAACCTATCGGTGTCGAAAGCCTCGTTAGTAACATCGGGGACACCCTTCAGCAATACACACAGAACGCCGGCGTCCGCCCCTTTGGCGTTAGCATGATCGTTGGAGGAGTAGACTTCTCAGGCCCTAGGCTCATAAGCACTGACCCAAGCGGTAGCTATCGGGGGTACAGGGCAGCCGCACTAGGGATCAACAATGAGAAAGCGCGTGAGGTCTTGGAGAAGAAGTACAGACCAGAGATGTCTCTCGACGAAGCTATAGCCCTGGCTATCGAGGCAGTGAAAACCGCCTATGGCAACAGTATAAAACCCGAGAACATCAACGCCGCCTTAATTAAGACCGAGACCAAAACTCTGAGCAAACTTACAAACGAAGATATCCAGAAGTTTTTCTAAACCCGATTTCTCAATCCAGCTTCTCTAGCTAATCTCAATGCTTCTTCCATCTCTCTAATTGTAAGCTTACGTGAGAGTTCTGGTCGTTCACTCGCTCTCCATTCAGGATGGTACTGGAACATTAAATTAACTCGAGTATTCACTCCGAGGTTCCTAGCGATCCACTCAAGTATTGGGTGGGTGCAGCACTCGTTGTGCCCCGGAAGCACAAGAACACGTACAATCAATTCACCATGCTCCTTCGCTTTTAGATGATTCCTTTTACAAGTTACCCAATAGTCAGGTGCTTCCGAAATGGTTAAGGCGCAATCGTTGTTACCATACTTGAAATCAAGTAGGTAGACGTCGACGAATCCAGCGAGGAGCTCTGAGGTCTCATAGCTGTACCAGCTATTACTATTCCATATCGTCGCAAAGTTCTCCCGCAGGTACCTCATGGTGTCGAGCCACAACCAAGTGTTCGGCGTTGGATCACCACCCACCATATTGAGGTTTACACAACCTTTGTCGATAAGACGTTTCACAAGACCCGCCATTATCTCCGGTTTCATTGGTGTCCCAGGAGATAACCACTGACTGATGTCGTAATTCTGGCAGTGGAGGCATCTGATACTACAACCAGAGGTGAAGACGGTCCCTGATGGTATGAGCTCAGGTTCCTCTCCAATATGAGGGAAGGCTGAGGAAACAACGAAATCTCTCCCACATCTACAATAGCCTTTACCCCCCGAAAGCCGATTGACGCCGCATCGCCTCTCGCAGAAGTGACAATCCTGCATCATCTTATGGGCTAGCTCGACCTTTAAATCAAGAAACGACGCTTCAACGGGGCTGGGTTTACTCCCTGAATCAAAACTGGATTGGAAAAACTTGTAACTCCTCAGCATTTTTTTGTGGATACGCCACATCTCATCAATTGAAGCATCGGGATCAAAGGTCACAGGATAAGCCTTGTCGATGAGAACTTTGGCTGAGCGTCTCCCCTTGACCACCTCGACGTATCTCGGCAGCGCGTATCTAACGCCTTCAAGTTCTACCAACTCCTATAACCTTCCGGGTTATACCCGTGAGTCAATCTAAGCTAGAATTTATAATCCCTTCCGAAAAAGGGAATCGTTAAACCCACCCTCTACAAGGATCCATTAATGGAGACCCGGTTCCAGGAGCAACTCGACGAGAAGACGGCGCGATGCATCATCTGTCCCAGGATGTGCGTCATCAAACCAGGGCAGCAAGGCTTCTGTGGTACTAAGGAGAACCAGGACGGTAAGTTGATCAACCTCACATACGGACTGTTAAGCGCAATAGCAGTGGATCCCATCGAGAAGAAGCCCCTCGCTCACTTCTATCCGGGAAGCCTTAGCCTCAGCATCAGTAGCGTCGGCTGTAGTTTCACTTGCCCTTGGTGCCAGAACTGGCATCTCTCAACAGCAAAACCAAACACTGGTTTGAAGCGAGTGCCACCCGACTATCTTATCGATATGGCTATCCGCCAGGATTGCACTAGCATTAGCTACACTTTCAACGAGCCTTTGATTAATCTTGATTTTGTTGAGGACACAGCTCGTCTTGCATCTAAAGAGGGAATAAAGAATGTCCTCGTCACAAATGGCTACGTTAGTCTCAAAGCATTGGGTAAAGTTATTGATGTTATGGACGCCGCTAACGTGGACTGGAAGGGATTTACTGAGGAGTTCTATAGAAAACATTGTGGTGCCGACCTTCAGAGCGTCTTAGACGCGACGATAGAAATGCATAAGCGAGGTGTACACGTCGAAGTCACTTTTTTAATAATACCTGAGACCAATGACGACCCTTATGAGACGCGTAGAATGTCCAGATATCTTGTCGACGAAATGGGTCCAGACGTACCACTGCACTTGAGCAGATTTTATCCACAGTATAAATTCAGCCATCTGTCATCGACTCCTGTAAAGACTCTGTTGAAGGCGCGTGAGATAGCCAAAGTAGAGGGTGTTAACTATGTCCATGTCGGTAATGTTCCCGGGGAAAAGTACGAGGATACAATATGTCCAAAATGCGGAAAAACTGTCATAGAAAGGGTTGGTTATGACATCATCGGCTGGCACCTCGACTTAGAGCACCATTGCGAGTACTGTGGATTATATATTCCAATCGTGGGGAAGAGAGAGCTGCACCGAAACCGTCTCCTATAACAGATTTATTACAGCCAATGCCTATAATTCACTCAACATTCCGTGATCTGATATGAGCGTGAAGAGAACAACAATCATTTTCGACCAGGGAGGTAAGGAACACACCGACGAAACGTTGAGGATCGCTCTCAACGGGGCGATGGAGAGGGGGATTGATACAGTCCTCATCTCCACGAGCACCGGTTACACTGGTGAACGCGCCGTCGAGATATTCAAAGAAAGCGGTTTAAAGCTCGTTTTCATCACCCATCAGACGGGGTACCGCGCCCCAGGGCTTCAGACTCTTCCACCAGAGAAGCGGGCTATGTTACAAAAGTATGGCACGGTACTTACATGCACCGATGTATTGACAGGGGGTGTCGATGTAGGTATGGCTCGGCAACGTCCCGAGAAAACAGAGTCACAACATTTCATTCTCCCATTTATTCTGCCTCCACCAAATGTTCTAGTCGCGAATACTCTCCGCCTTTTCGCACAAGGCGTAAAAGTCTGTGCTGAGATAGCGATGATGGCCTGTGATAGTAATATAATCCCCTCTGGTAAGCCAGTAGTTGTCGTAGCTGGGAGTAGCCAGGGCGCCGATACAGCTATGGTTGTGGTCACTGCAGAGTCTAACCGGATGAGGGAGCTTAAGATGCAGGAGATCTTGGCTAAGCCCGCCTAGACTTCTAATTAATTTCTCTAGCTGATTACTGAGTGCATTTATGATCGATGAATTTAACTCATCTTCCTCGCGTGATGTATTTGCTGGGAAGATAAATCATTTTTTTTAAAAAACCTCTTGTGAATACGCTTGCTTCAGGAGAAACCAATCATTGTAATCACGAGAACTATGAAACGCATGCTAAAACAGTGGTGGTTATCAGGGGGTTTTGATGATTAGAACGTTGTTCCCGTCAGGTTTCTCCATTTAAAAGATTGAAAAGGCTATGGATTGAAACATATCCGAATTAGCAGGAAAACTATTTGAAGTAAATCGAGCATCTGTGTTCGAAGAGAAGGGGTCGTGGAGGATTGAAGAGAAACGTATATTTAACATTCGCCGGGGTCTCCTTCACAGCTCTAGTTTCCGGTTATCTGCTATTGCTCCTCTTCACCGACTCCTCTCGAGTAGAGGAGATGGGATTGGCAGGAATCTTCATCGTCACTATGCTCAGCCATGCGACAATGGTCGCAAGAGACATCTTCGTCCCTCTATTTCTTGCCCTGACACCTCTCTACAACCCGATACTACTCGGGGCAGCCGCGGGGATAGGCGGTGCAATCGGGGATATTATCCCCTATCTACTTGGAATGGGAGTCGCTGAAACTGTACAAAGTAGAGGGAGTAAAGCAGAGGACATTGTATCGAATTGGATGCAAAAATATGGGCTCTGGGCTGTTTTATTAGTATCAATGACGCCGCTACCAGATTTACCAGTAGTAATGCTCGCGGGCACCAGAAGGCTGCCCTTTAAGAAGCTACTCTTGATCGAAGCTGCGGGGAAAACGGTACTCTATAGTTTAGGAGCCTTCGTGGGGGGTAAGGTATTCGAGATACTAATCGGGGTTTTAGGAAGCACGTTCGCAAGTGTAGGCATGGTAGTCTCTAGCATAGTTTTTTCCATAGCACTTACATGGCCACCTAGTAGAGATTACTTTTTCGGACTCTTTGAAAAGATTATCACGCACAATCACGAATAATCCTAACTAAGACTCTAGGGGTCATGTTTTGTAGCCTCATTTTCGTCTTCTTTCTAAAATTTGTTTCACTGAATCGGTATTAACGATATTCTTGCTGGTGAGCCAACCCCGTCGAGCCACAGAGACGCCGAGAGGAAGAAACTCTATCTGGCTAGGAGCATGGGCGTCAGAACCTATACTAAGTCGCACACCTGCCTCCATTGCCTTCCTGCTATTGATATCGTCTAGGTCGAGTCTTTCGGGGAAAGCATTGATCTCCATCGCCACTTCTGCACTGGCTGCTGCCTCGAGGACCTTATCTAGGTTTATCGAGTAGGGTTTCCTCTTCTGGATTAAGCGACCAGTTGGGTGACCAATTGAGTCAACGCAAGGGTTACTTATCGCCTTTATAACCCGGTCGGTCATGACATCTACATCGGCTTTAAAGCCGCTGTGGACACTCGCAACTACCCAATCGAGGTCTCGGAGAATTGAGTCAGGAAGGTCCAGACTACCATCAGCTTTAATGTCGCATTCAACGCCCTTCAGGATCGTGAAGCTTTCCAACTTTTTGTTGAGAGCTTCTATCTCCTTACACTGTTCCTTAACACGGTTCTCATCTAGTCCATGTGCTATGCCAAGACTCTTTGTGTGATCTGTAATCGCAATGTAAGCTAAGCCAAGGCTTTGAGCCTTCCGTACCATCTCCTCAATTACATCGGAACCATCGCTCCACTTTGTATGAACATGAAAGTCTCCCTTGATCTCCTTTTGCTCCACCAGTTTAGGGAGCCTGTTCTCAATTGCAGCCTCGATCTCACCACGGTCTTCCCTAAGCTCCGGTGGCACCCAGCTCATCCCGAGAGTTTTATAGATCTCCTCCTCAGTCTCGGAGGCGACGAGGCTGTTATTCTCCCGCCGATAGAGGCCGTACTCGTTGAGTTTGTAACCGAATTTTACACCTATAATGCGGAGCTTTACATTGTGCTCCTTACTTCCTGTGAAGTACTGGAGGGCTGCACCGTAATTCTCAGGAGGGATAACGCGGCAGTCAACCTGAAGGTGACCCTTTAGGAAGACAGTGCTCTTGGTGGAGCCATGGCTAACGATACGTTCAACAGGGGGCATCTCAACAAATCTGAGAGATGCCTCGTCGGGGGCGTTTGATGCTACCAGGAGATCGAGATCGCCAATAGTCTCTTTCCTCCTTCGATAGGAACCAGCCACTTCCGCCTTGACTACCGCGGAAGAATCGCGCATCCAGAAAAGCATGTCGTCAACGATTGGTATAACGGCACCAAGAAGAAACCTTGTCTGCCTATTTCTGTAATCGCTAATACTCTGGAGGATATTCTGCTCTTTTTTCTCGCCAAAGCCCTTTAAACCACGGATTCTGCCATCCTTAGCCACTTTCTCAAGGTCATCGATGGAGACGATGTTGAGCTCTTTGACGAGGCGCATTGCGTTCTTGGGGCCAATTCCTTCAAGCTCCATGAGTTGACGAACACCTTGGGGTAAAGCCTCCCTGAGCTCCTCAAGGACCTTGGACTCGCCAGTATCTAAGAACTCAGTGACTGTGGTGGCGATACTCTTACCAACCCCTGGAATCTGGTCAAGATCCCCACGCTCCTTGATCTTTCTAATATCCTCAGTTAGGCTTGTGATTCGCTGAGCCGCGAGCTGATATGCACGGCTCCTGAACCGGTCATCTTTAATGGTGAGTATCTCAGCTATCTCGTATAGGATAGCTGCAACGTCAGTGTTGGCGCTCACAGATAATGTTACACATCCTCTTCTTAAAGCCTGAACGTATTAGTTCAACTACATTTTTATTTAATAAACTGGCTTTTGCGAGGTAGATTATTCATTCTGAAGGACACTCATCGCGTACGCGAACCGTCATAAACACTCTCAAGCTTATCATGTTAAGCGTAGCTCTCAACTATCCTTAAAATCTAAATGCATGGATATTAGCCTCATAATCAGATTCAATTGAACGTGCTTGACTATCTTAAAAAAGAAGAAATTATTGAGCTTGGTTGTGAATTGATTCGTCAGCCAAGTCTAACACAGCAGGAAGGCCCTGCGGTTAGCTTCGTAAAGGATTGGTTCGAAGATCAAAAATTCGATGAAGTGACTCTACAGGAAGTCGAGCCAGGACGAAAACAGGTAATAGCTTGGTTGAAGGGCGACGGAACAGGTAAGAGTATGATGTTTAACGGTCACCTCGACATCGACCCAATAACGGCTTCTTGGGAATGGGATCCTTACAAGCCAAAAGTGGAGGGGAATATGCTCTGGGGGGCAGGTATCCATAACATGAAAAGTGGAGACGCTGCAATGATGTGTGCTGCGCTCGCTATTAAACGGAGCAAAGCGAAAATTCGCGGTGATCTCATAGTTGAGTGTGTAGTCGGTGAGCTCCAGGGGGGAGTGGGAACCGTACACGCTTTGAAGGAGGGTGTTTGGGCAGATATGGCGATTGTTCCAGAACCATATAGCGTTGATAACATCCTCACAAAATGCGTTGGTGTCCATGACTTCGCTATTCACACCCTTGGACGAAGTGAACACATCAGCAGAATGGAGGAGAGTATAAATGCAATCACAAAGATGCGCATCGTTTTAGATAGACTCGAAAAGATGAAATTTGAGGTGCGAGATTCTGATCTACCTGGCGCTCCAAGGTGGGTCGCAGGTAGTATCATAGGGGGAAGAAATAGGGAATATGACCTCGCAGGTCCTTATAATATACCTGACTTCTGCACTATAATCGTCGACTTCCGTTATCCGCTGGGTTATGAGATTGAGGAGATCAACGAGCGTATAGTCAAAATGCTTGAGGAGATCAGGGCTGGAGACTCTGAGTTCAAGTATGAGTTCGAGTACCCTCTTAACCCGAAGTGGCGTGTGGGTGGGATGGTGATGCCACCTATGGGAGTTAGCCCGAAGAGCAAGGTAGTAAAACTGCTAAAAGAGAATCATAGGCGTGTTACGGGGAAATACCCAAAAAAAGTGGGTACTGTTATACCCCGAAGTTATTGTGGGAATGATACCGCTCATCTAGCTAAGGCGGGAATCGAGTGTTGCCT
Organism: uncultured Candidatus Bathyarchaeia archaeon; assembly: GCA_964537625.1. GTDB lineage: Archaea > Thermoproteota > Bathyarchaeia > TCS64 > TCS64 > UBA8941. The sequence goes on along the minus strand of CAZIAF010000008.1, from coordinate 14,670 downwards.
ATATGGTCCTCGTGGCTACCCTAAAGAGGTAGAGAAACACGTCCGAATCGACGAGATGGTGACGTGCTCCAAAGCGATGTGTCTCACAGGCTTTGAGGTAGTTACCTCACCAAAGAGTAAAATGCGGTGATAGGTGTTTTTTTTAATCTAATAAAACTACATATGCATGCATTATTATAACTAAATTTCGACATTGTTTTAATTTACAATAAAAAATATCCATTTTTGGATGCATATAAGTATTGAAAAGAAGTTAATATCCACGCTATTTTTTATTTTTATAAAAAAATCTTTTACGAATAATTTTTTCTATGTATTTTCTAGGTTTTTTAGGTTTCTCATGCTTCTCATCAGTTATCGCGGTCAATTTCTACAGATCATAATTAAATACTTATACAGGATAAATTTTTGGAGCGGAAAAGTCATACGCTTTCTAAATTTGGTAGATATAATATAAGAGAAAAAAATCTGTTAAATTAATAAAAAGGGATAGTCTCGCGCGCGATGAAGGGTCTTAAAACTCATCCTAAATCGATAAAAAAACCTTCAATAATATTTATTTAAAAGGAAATATTAATATATATCCTTATATTCCATCGAGAGACTACAGCGGTGATCACTGGATGAAGGCATCCGAGAAGCTTTACTGGGTTAAGGTGGGTCTGGCTTTTTTCGCAGCTGTTGCATGTATCACAATCCAGGCATACCTGAAATTAGATGGTACCTTAGTTTTCATGCTCGGAACCCTCCTATACCTAGTATCCTCGGATGCATTATCAAGCATATTTCATCTGGACCGGGGGCACGGTCTAAAGATCGGAATAGGCGCTTACATTTTCGTCTGGCTTATGACTTGGACGCTACTTTACACTGTCATTCAGACTTCGGTTTAGAGAATTTTTTTACAGCTAGCCTGTAATGCGTCAGGTCTGACCAAGCTGAGAAGAAGCCTACGTCGAAGGGTTTTGGTCTACCTTTCTGGAGTATCTCCCTGAAGTCATGGCTATGCTTCTCAAGCTCCTCCTCTGTACCTGGTATCTTGTTGAAAAAGTCCCTCTCATCACCCGAGCGAGCGGAGGTTAATATGCCCTCTAAGGCTTTGATGTAACCATCTTGGAAGTCAGGGTTTGGGTTCTTCCTGCTTCTAACCTCGCTGATGGCCTTGTCAGCATCACTAAAGCGGCGTTCAATCACAGCGTCAAAGAAGACTATCACAGCCTCCCGGGTTTTTCCGGTTGCCGACATTCCTCTAGGTTTATCAGACCTCTTCATCGCTTTCTATCCCCTGCTCCGTTATCCTTATTGGTACTTCTCCTTCTGGGAGGCTTGGACTAACAGTTAGTTTTGCTATCCGTATATTATCTCTGCCTTTTCTTAGAAAAATCCTAGTGTGACTCATATGACCGACTATATGGCCTCCGACGGGAGCAACACCTTTAGTGAAAAAAGCGTCTGGTTGGCTCATAACCTGGTTTGTGATGACTGCGACAGTGTTGAAGGCGCGGCTGAGACGCATAAGTTTGTGCATATGTTTGTTAAGGAGCTGTTGGCGACTAGCGAGCATCTCTCTGCCCAGGTACTCGCTTCTAAAGTGGCTTGTAAGGCTATCGACAATGATGAGGCGGATGTTGTTTTCTTTGATGACCTCGTCGGCGTTATCCAGCAACACCATCTGGTGGTCTGACGTGTAAGCTTCAGCGAAGATGATCTTCTTCAATGCCTCGTTTGAATCGATGCCGAAACGGGCTGCTATCTGCTGGATTCTCTCGGGACGAAAGGTGTTTTCCGTGTCAATGTAGAGCGCACTGCCCTCTAAGCCTCCCTGGGCTTCGGGTAACTGGACCGTGACGCATAGCTGATGGCATATTTGACTCTTCCCGGTACCGAACTCTCCATAAAACTCTGTCAGACTTTGGGTTTCGAGGCCATTTTGTAGTAGTGAATCCAGGCTTTGGCATCCTGTAGAAAGTTGTTTTATCTTTTTTCGGATCTCAACGAGTTCGTCGCCTCGAACGAATGTGATTGCGATGCTCTTTCGTGCAGCTTCAATAACCTTAGCAGCCGTCTCCTCACCGATGCCTGCTGCAATCAATTCTGCTGTGGTAGCCATTGCGATGGATTCGACGGTCTTAAAGCCGATCTCCTTCAGTTTTGAGGCAGTTGTAGGTCCAACTGAGGGCAGATCTTCTATTGTTTGGTACTTCGCCTTGTAATAATCCGTCTGGTCTGCCATCAGGACCATCCAGCTCTTAGTCTGGTAGATATTTAAAGGACTTCCCGAATCCCCTACCCTAATTCTGTTTTCAAGTTCTTAATTCTACTTCTTCGTAGATACAGGCACCATTTTTTAGTATTCGCTTGACAATTTTTTTAAAAAGAGGAAGACAATGTGTGTCGCTGCTCTGGTATTTAGAATTAGAAAAACATGCATATTCCCATGACTGACCCGACTTGGGATATTAAATGCCTTTAGAAAGGGGTATGTTATTGAACTTCTATGTTCTCCTCTGGGAAACCGAGTTGAACCAGTATCTCCTTTACTGTGTCGCGTTGGTCGCCCATAAGCATAATTTGCTCATCTTTAGCTGTCCCTCCACAGGCACACTTGTTTTTCAGCGTAGTCGCTATCTTCTTCAACTGGTCTCCTTTAGAATCAATACCATCAATGATGGTCCAAGTCTTGCTCCATTTGCGGTTTTCTAACCGGATCCTGATCCGCTGCTGTTCTCTACTCATCTCCTCGCAGACACAGAGGTCCTTAGGGAGGCCGCAGACGGGACAAATCTCCGCCATTCTCAAGCATTCGTAAGGGCGCTGCGACTAAAAGCTTTGCTATTCCTTTTGAAGACATTATTAAGTTATAGAAATCTTTGATTTCGTAATTCCCTTAAATTACAGATTTTTGAGCTGTTTTTCTTTTTTTTACTTAATCAGAAGTATACATTAGGATTCGCGCGCACCGGTTTTTTGAATAATTTATTTTTTTAAGTGGGAGAGAACTCGTTTGGATTAGACGTAGTTCTGTAGCAGACTGAAAGCTTTGAGGGCGTCTCTAGTATCCAGGACAATTACAGTGTTAGTGAAGCAACTGATGAACTCGATTATGTTGATGTCGCGACTGCCAAGGAGCTGCGTGATAAAGGCTACGAAGCCAGGGGTGGTTTCTACCCGGTCTGGACTCAGTAGAACTAAAGCGACGAGGTTACTCATAATCTGGACTTGCCTTGGGAGTTGCCCTGTTAAGATGGTTTGGTCAACAATGTAGACATAGCTGTCTGTGAGATAAGCTGTGAATAGGTTTGGTACGTCGATCTTTATTGGGCTTATGAGAACTGCTATTTTGTCTTGGAGCCTTACCTTGGACTCTTTTAGTATACTGCGTACTTCTTCTTCCTGAAGATCTCTCTCCTTGGCGAGCTCCTCCGCTATTCTTATAACAGCTGCTTTTACTGCCTCGGTGCTTCCTTGACCTATTTCCCCCTGAAGCATACGAGCGAGCGCCGAGTAATTGACTATTCCCATCTTGAGAGCATCCAGTAGGCTCGGCCTCATTTGGATCGCTTCCCTCACCTGTTTTGCGACTGATTTTACCTCATTATTAGACATTAACGCCATATTTGGCACATAAGTGTTCCGTTAATATAAATGAAATGGTCCTGATCAACCTAGCCGAATTTATAAACCCGTGATGGACATTAAACGTATCTAAGGGATGATAATGTCAAGGGAGGAATCTCTAATTGAAATTCTCGCAGCTACACTGCCCCTGCCGCCAAAGGTGATACTTGGATATAAGAACTTAGAGTCTGTATTCACGAGTGGAGACCTCGCTAGGGTTTGTGACATTTCTCGGTCTAGTGCAAAATTTTATGTTAACAAGATGGTTGTTCTTCGGTTAGTAGTGAAAGTACCCCATAAGAGAATGTACCAGAAATATCCCAACGCTACTACATTCTCAGGTTGGCTCAGGGACTTGGTCAAGCTTGCGTTGGAGCCTCTAGAAAACGGTCAGATTCCGCTTCCTGTTGAGATAACCGATGAGGAGTAACTTTGTCTCTCCGAGACCTTGCCAATACTAAAAAGAGGAGGGAGCGATTCACCCGAACCCTAACAGGAAAACAGGTTAGAGCGATGAAGAAGCGAGGCTACGATGCCGAGCGTGAGCTAGTTCATATGATGAGGGCACAAGGGTGGGATTCGGTGAGGGTACCAGTTAGTGCTCCCAGTACTGAGCCTCTTCCAGATGTCTTTGCTGTAAAGGGCAATAGTATCCTCGCTTTCGAAGTAAAAAGTCAGCTCAGGTACTCTTATTATAAAGCTGATCAGGTTATGAAGCTCAATGCTTTTCTTAAAATCCACAAGATCTACCCTAGGAAATACGCGGTGCTGGCTGGGAAGTTCAAATATAAGGGCTGGTGCTTCAGCATAGCTGAGAGGCCGGGAGACTACACTCTGAAAACTGGAGAGGGTCTCACATTTAAAGAGCTCTTGTCAAAGATCACTTGACTCTTCTCGGTTTATATACCGAGGTTCATAATACCTTTACAAAAATGATGGGTGATCTGATGGTTATAGAACTTGGTTACGAGAAAGCCCGGAGGAAGTGTACAACTGAGATTGCCTCCTGCAATTCAACTGCTGAACTGGAGCCTCTCCAACAGATTATCGGGCAAGATAGAGCTGTAAGGGCACTACAGTTCGGTTTGAAGATTAAAGACGGTAGCTTCAATATCTACGTCTCAGGGATGTCAGGTACGGGTAGGAAAACAACGATCGTTAGCTTCCTCAAGGAAAAGGCAAAGGAGATGCCTATACCCCCAGACTGGATATATGTTGTTAACTTTAAGGATCCAAACCAGCCTAATGCGCTCAAGTTGCCTGCTGGGAAGGGTATTCAGTTCCGCGATGACATGAATAAGTTTACTGATGAACTCAAGAAAGAACTCCAAAAGGCTTTCGAGAGCGAGGACTATAGTCAGAAGCGAACAAGCACACTGAAAAAATTCGAGGATGAGAAGAATCAGCTCTGGCAGACGATTAACCAGAAGGCGAACGATGCAGGTTTTCTTCTCCAACGCAGTCCCGTCGGGATTGCTATGGTTCCGGTGATCAATGGTCAGCCGATTGCTGATGATCAGTTTGCATCACTTCCACCGAAGATAAGAGAGCAGATTAGGGAGAGAAGGGAGAGCATTCAGGACGAATTCAGGAGTGCATTCCGTCAGTTCCGCGACAACGATAAGAATGCTGAGATGGCTGTGGAGAAGTTCAATAAGGAAGTTGCCACCTATGCTATGGATCATCTTCTAGCTACTCTCATAGAGAAATTCGTCGAGTACCCTGAGGTGAAGGAGTTCCTTGATGACGTTAAAAACGACATCTTAAGTCAACTTACCATCATACTCACTTCAGGGCAGCCACAACAACAACAACAGGCACTACCCTTCTTTATGCAGGGTATAGCAGAAGACCCTACCAATAGATACAAAGTCAATCTTTTGGTCGACAACTCGGAGTTAAAAGGTGCACCTGTAATCACCGAATTGAGTCCAACCCAACCTCACTTATTTGGCCTCGTTCAAAAAGAGGCTAGATTCGGCGCTTTACTGACAGATTATACAATGATTCGCGCCGGCTCTGCGCATAAGGCTAACGGAGGTTTCCTCGTCATACCCGTCGAAGATCTGTTAATGGACCCAGTCGCTTGGGATAGTTTAAAGAAGATGATCACGAGTAGAAAGCTCACTGTCGAGGATATCGCCCAACGCCTCGGCTACATCGCTACTAAGACTCTCACACCGGAGCCTATCCCATTCGATGCGAAGGTCATTCTGGTAGGTAGCCCAGACATATACTATGCTCTATACAGACTGGACCCAGACTTTAAGGAGATTTTCAAAGTCAAGGTCGATTTCGATACCACGATGGAACGTAATGAGGCAAACGTAAAGATGTACGCGTCCTTCATTTGCAGTCTATGTACCAAAGAGAATCTAAGACATCTAGACCAATCAGGTATTGCGGCGGTAGTAGAGTATAGTAGCCGTTTGGCAGCTGATCAAGAGAAGCTATCAACTTGGTTTGCTCACGTCTCCGATATAATAAAGGAGGCAACTCACTATGCTGAAGAAGACGACTCAAAGTTAACAATGGACAAGCACATCGAGAAGGCATTAGAGGAAAGGGTCTATAGAAGCAATCTAATCGAGCAGAAGATGGAGAAGATGATCGAAGAGGGTACGATCCTAATCGATACAACCAGCGAGAAGGTAGGCCAGATCAATGGCCTAAGTGTCCTCAGTCTCGGCGACTTCAGCTTCGGTAAACCAAGCAGGATTACAGTTAGTGTTGGTCTAGGGAAGAAAGGAATAATCGACATCGAGAGGGAGGCTCAGATGGGAGGCCCCATACATACTAAAGGAGTTCAGATTCTCAGTGGCTTTCTCAACGACCGTTACGCAAAGGAGGCGCCACTTAGCCTAACCGCTAGACTTGTCTTCGAGCAGAGCTATAGCGGGGTTGAAGGAGACTCTGCTAGCAGCACCGAGCTCTACGGTATTCTAAGTGCACTAAGTGGAAAACCGATTAAGCAGCATTTCGCTGTCACCGGCTCAGTCAATCAAAAAGGTGAGGTCCAAGCTATTGGCGGAGCCAATGAAAAAATCGAGGGATATTTCCAGTTATGCAAGGCGCGTGGACTAAAAGGGAACCACGGTGTTGTTCTCCCAGCAAGCAACGTAAAGCACCTCATGCTTAAACAAGAAGTAGTCGATGCCATTAAGGATGGAAAGTTCCACATCTACCCCGTTTTAACCATCGACGAGGGAATTGAAGTTCTTACCGGGATACCGGCCGGTACCATAGGTAAGGACGGTAGATACCCCGAGGGGTCTATAAACCGTATCTGCCAAGATCGGCTAAATGATATGGCAGAAAAAGTAAAGGGTTACGATGAGAACTAGTGGTAAGAGAACTCTTTTTCTTTTACCCTGTATAATCATTGCTTGGCGTAACTAGATGGAGAAGATCTGGGACGTCATAGTAGTTGGTGCTGGGCCCGCTGGTTTGACAGCTGGTATCTACACTTCTCGGCATGCTAATACTACTCTACTACTTCACAGTGGGAAGATCGGTGGGAGAGCTCTAGAAGCTCATATAATAGAAAATTACCCCGGATTCCCCGACGGTTTGACTGGTCCTAAGCTAATGAAGTTTTTCCATGACCAAGCTAGAAAGTTCGGCGCTGAGTTCAAGCAAGAGACCGTCATTGGCATAAGTGATGCTGGTGACTACAAGATAGTCTCAACGCGTAGCGGATATCACCAAGGGAAGACCCTGATAATTGCTACGGGGATCCAGAGAAAGCAGTTGAATATTCCCGGTGAGACCAATTTCAAAGGCAGAGGTGTCAGTTATTGCGCTACCTGCGATGGCCCCTTCTTTAGGGATAAAACAGTCGCAGTCTTGGGTTCAGGTTATGAGGCTGTAGTTGACGCCTTAAGCCTTACCGATATAGCAATGAAGGTCTACTATATTCCTGGCCGAAAAGGGTATAGTGAAAAATATCTTGAGCTCGAGCAGCTCAAAGCTAACCCGAAGGTTGAGGTATTAGAAGGGTACGACATCGCCGAAATAAGCGGTGAGGAAGTTGTTAAAAAGATAAAACTAGTCGGGGGAGATCGAGAGCAAGTGGATGTTGACGGAGTCTTTATTCTACTTGAGCACATTTCTACCTCGGGTATACTCTCTGACGCAGGAATAACCACAAACGAAATTGGATGCATAAATGTAGACCGAGCACAGATGACTAATCTTCCAGGGATATACGCCGCTGGTGACTGCACTTGTATGAGCTGGCAAATCGTTACTGCGGCTGGAGAAGGTGCCAAAGCAGCACTCGCTGCAATGAAGTATATAAAAAAGAAGGAATGAATTTGGTAGTGGTAGAATATTTCTATAATTCAGTCTGCCCTTATTGCCCTGCTGCAAAGAGCTTAATCACCAATGTTGTGGAGGGAATAAAAGACATCGAGTTCGTCGAAGTTAACACGTATACAGAGGAGGGTATTAAGAGAGGAATATTCCTCAACCTCATGGCAGTACCCGCAATTGCGATAGACGGGATAATAAAAATGACTGGCTGGCCTTTCGAAGCCGATGACCTCATCAACTTTATCGATGAGGCTCGAAATATTTAGCAGAAAAACGCTACCTTTTATAATGTAGCCTATTCAGGACCCTATCTAGGAGATGTAACTCATGCGTTACTCAATTTCATTCATAGGAGCTAGGGAGATACTTGATAGTCGTGGTAACCCTACCGTCGAAGTCGAGGTTACAACTGAGAACGGTGTTTCGGGTTTGGCTGCAGTTCCAAGCGGTGCCTCAACCGGTATCTATGAAGCTATCGAACTTCGAGATGGGGGAAAGAGATTCGGTGGCAAAGGTGTAACCAAAGCCATTTCTGCGGTTAAAAACACGATTCAACCCAAGATCAAGGGCTTCGATGTAAGGCTCCAAAAGGAGATAGATGAAGCTATGATCGAGTTAGATGGAACCGAGAACAAGTCCAAGCTCGGAGGTAATGCAATGCTAGGGGTCAGTCTCGCATGCGCCCGTGCGGCTGCAGCCTCGGAGCAACTAAGACTCTACGAGTATATCAATAAGGAAGCCAACCTCTTGCCCATACCGTTCTTCAATGTTATAAATGGCGGAAAGCACGCGAGTAACATGCTCGACTTTCAGGAGTTTATGATCGCTCCCGTAGGCGCACCAAATTTCAAGGAGGCACTTCGGATAGGCGCAGAAGTATACCAGATTCTTAAAGCTCAGCTATTGAAAAAATATGGAAAGAACGCAATAAATGTCGGAGACGAGGGCGGTTTTTCACCACCAATAAAAACTCCGGAGGAAGCGCTTGAGGCACTTATTAGTGCTATCAGTGAAGCGGGCTACACTGATGTGATCAAGATAGGCCTTGATGTAGCGGCGAGTACTTTCTACAAAGAAGGAACATATATCGTTACTGGTAAGCAGTACTCAACCAATCAGCTGATTGAGTATTATAGACAGTTAGTTGATGCCTATCCAATCGTAAGCATCGAAGATCCACTAGAGGAGGAGGATTACACGGGCTTCGCTAATTTGACAAAAGTCCTGGCTATCCAAGTTGTCGGCGATGATCTTTTCGTCACCAACGTTAAGAGGTTGACGAAGGGCATTGAGATGGGTGCCTGCAACGCATTGCTATGGAAAGTGAACCAGATCGGAACACTTACCGAAGCATTAGAGGCAGCAAAGATGGCAAAAGGGAACAATTACAGTGTCATGGCTTCACATCGTTCAGGAGACACTGAGGATCCGTGGGTTGCAGACCTTTCCGTTGGCATCGGGTGTGGTCAGATAAAGACTGGTGCGCCAGCTCGCGGTGAAAGAACCGCGAAATACAACCAACTCCTAAGAATCGAGGAATGGCTTGGTCAAAAGGCGAGGTATCCACATAACGTCTTTAGTTGATCCACACCATTTACGCGTTGGATTAATATCGGCTAAACGATTCTTGTTATCCAGCCCCAAATGGTTATCAAATTGAGAAGGATCCTACCTCCACTTCTTACGGCCGACAGTGCTGAAAGGATATTGAGCGGTAATCACAAGGTTTCGCTCGATCTGGGGTTGAGTGAAATAAAAGTCACCGTCGAAGACAATATAGTTATTCTAAATGCCGATTTTCACGTCAGCATAGATGATCTCCGCACAATTAAAAAAAAGCAGAACGCCGTCTTTTTCCCAGATGGTGACATGGTTTACCAAGTTGCAATATCTGATCGTAGGTTCTACAAACTAATGCCTACCGGTGGTGCACCGACCCTAGAGATCGACGGTGTCAGGATGCACCGAACCAAGGATACACAGCCGGAGCTGGATGCCGCGGACAAGCTCGAAGTCCTCGGTCTCTCAGGTGGGAAGGTACTTGACACCTGCATGGGACTCGGGTACACAGCAGTTAATGCGTTAAGCTGTGGCGGTGAAGTCGTCGTGACAGTGGAGCAAGAGTCAGCTGTGGTAAAGATTGCTGAATTGAACCCTTGGTCGAGAAGACTCTTCGAGGGGGAAATTAATATACTCCTAGGTGACAGCTTCTTTGCAATCGACTCTTTTCCCCAAGAGTACTTCGACTGGGTCATCCACGATCCACCGAGACTCAGCCATGCTGGTAATCTTTACAGCGAAAAGTTCTATTCTAAGTTGCATAAAATAATGGCACAAGGTGCTAGGTTATTTCACTATACCGGCGAGCCTAGGTCCCGGTATAGAAGAGTCGACCTGCAGAAGGGGGTTCAGAGAAGGCTGAGAAGGGCTGGTTTTAAGAGTACTACTTACCATCCTGGGGTAATGGGTATCACTTGTGAGAAGTGATCATCGTTTTTCTAGCAGCCTAAAGAGTTCATCCTGCTTTACTGGTTCGATCATTTGCTTCGATCCGTTGGATAGTGTAATGACCGCTCCTTGTTCCTTTGGTTTGATCTCCCCGATCAAGGAGCTTTTAACTTTGATGCTCGTTAGGGAGGTTAGAGTTTTTTTAGCATAGCTTTTGTCAACAGCTATCAGTAGGGCACCTGAACTCAGCAGTTTTAATGGGTTAACGTCGAGTGCTTTGCATATCTTAGAGGTCTCTGGTGCTATTGGAATGAACCTCTCTTCGACGTGTAGTCCCACGTCAGCAGCTACCGCTAATTCATAAAGGCCGTTTATTATGCCACCTTCCGTAGGCGTATGAAGAGAATGTATACCCCCGGTTTTTACAGCCATTAGCGCCTCAGGTACAACACTCATCGTATCTATCATTCTACGGGCAATTTGTAGGGTCACTGTGTCAACTTTGCCTTTGAGCTTATACTTCATGTCTTCAGCGAAGATCCAAGTACCTTCTAGCCCAGCACTTTTTGTAAGAATGATCTTATCCCCCGGTTTAGCACCATCTGTAGTGATATACTTGTCTTTAGGAGCTTCGCCGAGCATGAAACCAGAGACTATGGGTTTCCTTAGTTTGGGGACACACTCGGTATGACCTCCGATCAGTTGAACACCGAGTTCAAGGCAAGCGTTGTGGATGTCGCATGTTATTTCTTTAAGTTGTGCTTCTGTTGAGGCTTCAGGGAGGAAGATGATGACTGAGAACCAGAGAGGCTTTGCGCCTCGAGCAGCAACATCGTTGGCGTTAATGTGAACTGCAAGTTTTCCGATGTGTCTCTTAGCTCCAGTAACAGGGTTGGCTTTGACAACTAGAACATGGTCGCCCATATCAATAATTGGGGCGTCTTCCCCCACAGCCGCTCCCCTGAGGACCCTTTCAGAGGGAGCGCCCAGATGACCGAGTATGCATCTCTTTAGGACCTCACTGGGGATCTTTCCTGCGGAGAGCTTCGTCTTAGGGAGCAACTTGAGGACCATCTGATATTGGGTTAACTGGTTTTTTAAAGTTTCAAGTCAAGTCACTTTCACTTATCTCTCTACAGTTGATAAGCTGGAACATACGTAAAGCATAAATCCGCACCGGAGGAGCCCCTGACAGGTGAGACCATCTTTGGGTGAGCAGAGGCTGATCATCGACGAGGGCGTACTCGATATCAACTACATTCCTTCACGGCTTCTGCACAGGGAGGAGCAATTACGAGCTCTGAGGATGACCTACGACTTCATGCTTTCTTCTCCCTATGAGATGAGCCAAAGAGCTATCATAGTCGGTGGTGTGGGGTCAGGAAAGACGGCGCTCGCCCGGGTCTTCGGAAAATGGCTTCGAGACGAGGCGAAGAGGCGACGCGTCAAAGCTGACTACATCCATGTCAACTGCCGTGAACTCCGGGGAAGTCTCTTCATGGTGTTGCGCCGGGTTGTAAAGACTATCCGCCCCGAGTTCCCGGAGCGAGGCTACGCGCCGAATGAGCTTATGGAGACACTTATGCAGCTCCTCTCGGAGGATAACGGACAGCTGCTCCTATGTCTTGACGAAGTAGATGCTCTCATCAATACGGAGGGGAGCGAAGCGCTGTACCAATTGACCAGGGTCCACGAGAGCCAACCGGACGCGCCAAGGCGCCTTAGTCTTCTTCTGATTGCTAAGGATAAGGCGGTTTTCGAGAGGCTTGACAGGAGCACCTTGAGCAGTCTCCAGAGAACACTGATTGAGATGCCCGAGTACTCGGTGCCTCAACTTGGGGAAATAATATCGGCGAGGGTGGAAGCCGCCTTTAGAAAAGGAGCTGTGCCATTGGAGGTTGTAGATTTCATTGCCGAGCTCGCCGCTGTTGAAAAAGGGGACGCACGGTGCGCCATTGATCTCCTCTGGGGTGCTGGGAAGAGAGCGGAGATGGTGGGGGCCACTCAGGTCCGGCCGGAGCATGTCCGGCAGGTTTCCTCCCTGGTGCTCTCGCCGGTGAAGAAGGAGGGCATGAACCACCTCAGTATCCACGAGCGGCTGACGCTCCTCGCCATAGCCCGATTCTTCAGAATCAGCGCAGCTCCTCAAGCTACGACTGGAGAGGTTGAGCAGCTCTACAGAGTCGCATGCGAGGAGAGGGGTGAGACGCCTCGGGCCCACACTCAGTTCTGGAAGTACCTAGAGAGCCTCAAGTCGACGGGGGTCATAACGGCGAAGGTTGAATCAGGTAACCAGGGCCGAACGCAGCTGATAACGCTGACAAAGGTGTCAGCAGAGGACCTGGAACGAGAGGTTTTGAGAGGCTTTGAGCAGAAATAGGACTAGTGCGGAGGAGCTCCTTGGGTCCCGAGGGCGTATTAGGACACTACAGGTGCTAGCAGAGAGCGGTGAGTTGAACATTAGTGAGGTGAGTCGTCGGACAGGACTTAACTATACGAGTGTGGAGCGACACCTTGCGAAGCTGACGAAGCTTGGCCTCGTGAAAGAGAAGCGTTACGGCAAGATTAGAATATTCCAAACTCTCTTTCATACATTGACGGTTAAGTTCGAGAAGGGCGGCATTCTTGCGATAGAACTCACCAAGGCAAAGGAGGAGTAGCCTATAGGATAATACGTATACTTGATAGATGAAAAACGCTATAGCCTTTTATAACTTTTAGTTAATATTAATGATTATATTATATTAATTTATATAAACATTGATTCTAAATGCCAACTATAATAGAAATTTTTTATATTTATTCTAGTATTAACCTTTTCATACCTCTTTTCTCATTCAAAGGTTTAAGATTTAACGTTAAATTATTTTTACTGCACTGATTGATACAGTAATCAATAATTTTTTCCTCATTTTTGACATCAAAAATAACATATTTGTTACTATTCCTAGTAGGTGGAAACTGTAAGTATTCATCGGGGTTCTTATTCAGATCATAAAACTGGTTTCTTAGGAATTTTAATATTAGCTCGAAATTTATTTCATCTTCAAAGCTCAATTTATATTTCATATCTGTATACTCCTACTATCACTTCCCCCCCTAATTGATCACTTCCATGGCGATGATCAATAAAATAATAGTTTAAAGGTAAATTTAACGTTTCTGTAAAATAAAAAAAAATAATTACAACATTCTAGAACTTAATTACTTTACCCATTTCGGATTTGAATAATAGGTTTTCAATGTTTGGATGCTCATAGGAGGTAAACCTTTAGCAACCCGGATTACATTCTCAACTGCAGTTTCACGCATTTTAACCATAATCCCGGGAGTACTTCCGATGTGTGGAACAAGAGACACGTTCTCCAAATTTCTTAGTGGATTATCTATGCTGAGGGGCTCAACTTCGAAGACGTCAAGACATGCGCCACTTATCCTCTTCTCCTTAAGAATCTTGACCAGAGCCTGCTCATCCACTACTGGTCCCCTTGAAGTATTAGCAAAAATAGCTGTAGTTTTCATCAGCCTAAGCTCTTTTTCACCTATCATATGTCTCGTCTCATCATTAAGAGGAACATGAACAGTTACTATGTCCGAATCCTTCATAAGTGTCTCAAGATCAACAAGCTTAGCGCAGAATTGCTCAGCCTTAGCTTCGGTTATGTAAGGATCACATGTTAATATTTTCATATTTAATGCATGTTTCGCGAACTGGGCCATTCGACTTCCTATCGCCCCCAATCCAACAATGCCTATGGTACTGCCACGGATTTCGATCTGCCTCTCGATGTCAACCCGTGCCCAACTACCCTCCCTCATTGAGCGATTATGAGCGGAGATCCTCCTAGCTATATCAAGGATCATACCAAAACAGAGTTCCACAACGCTGTTAGCATTTACACCCCCCACATTGCAAATAATTACCCCCTGAGTAGCCGCTGTAGCCTCATCTATGTAATCGTATCCAACGCTCGTTGTCTGAATCATTTTGAGCTTGTCGGCGGATCTGATTACCTCCCCGGTTATCGGACCACCAGTGATGATCACATCTACATCCTTAGCTTTCTCTTTGAGATTTTTCTCATCGCCCGATTCGGCGATCTCTACATAGGCAAGTTTTCGCAGCTCTTTTAAACTCTCAGATTTATCGACATCTTGAGCCCATCTTCCAGCAACAAATAACACCTTCATTTTTATTCCTCCCTGTATGCGTCACCTAGCTTTGTTTTCTTCTACTGTCTTTTTCCACTTCTTTGGTGAAAAACTTGAGCGCACATCTCGGGCGCGCGC
>CAZIAF010000007.1:0-28186 GCA_964537625.1 uncultured Candidatus Bathyarchaeia archaeon | reverse complement strand
CGAACACCGCTCAAATGGTATCACTCTTAGACTACCCGCGTCCATTTATATGCATGAGCGGTGGGTGAAAGAGGATCATGGGGTGCAGCGGCGGCTCCCCCTGAGCACCCAAGCTGGCCAGACGCAGGTCCGCGTCACCCTCCTCCGTCCCGAGTTCCCGCGAGCGCCAAACGTTCAGACTTAGGTTGCTCCCTCCCGGGCCTGGCCAGGTTCGCCCGTTGAATGCCAGCGCGTCCCCCTACGAGAGCACGCTTATGCAACCGTCGGCCCCGCGGGGCAGGACATCGACGGAGGGCTCCGCGCCTTACGCCTCGCTTCCCCTGGCCACTCTTGAGGTTACTGACCCCCCTTGTAGCCCGTTAGAGGTGCGGGGCAGGGCTGGCTCCCCGGTCCTACCCGCCGCTGCACCATTTACGGCGAAGCCAACGGTAAAAGCATTGTGTAGACAGTATGCCGGTGATGTTGATGATGATAGCGGCCTACGTATCCTAGGGTCGAGACAAGATTTCCGTTACTAATTTTTTATAATATCTATTTCCTTTGCTGCACATTAGTAAGCATCATCGTCGAAATGTTAATATTATAACGTCTACCCCGTGAGTGAGTTATACCCTCGGAAGTCATTTTCATGGCAGAACCCGCTGTCACTGCACAACAGAGACGTAATTATTACCTACTAATTTTATCGGTCGTCTCGATGCAGATCACTAGCAGCACCATATATATGGTAATGCCACTCTTCTTCGAGCAGTTCGGGATAACTAAGACAGAGAACGGGGTGCTCATATCTATCGGGACCTTAGCTGGAGTTTTCAGCGGCCTCATAGCTGGTAAATTCAGCGATAACTACGGTCGTAAGAAATTCCTAGTCGCGGGCACAGCCATATACGCAATAGTTTTTTACCTCTTCACCTTAATGAGCAAGGACTTCAATACATTCCTCTTCCTCCGTTTCTTCGAGGGGATAGGATTCTACGTGATGCCTGTCCTAGTGGCTGCGATGTGTGCAGATACTTTTCCGTCAAAGGAGAGAGGGAAGATGATGGCTCTATTTTCGATGGCGGGTGGTCTCGGGTAGCTAATAGGTCCATTGATAGCACCATTTCTTATCCAGGGCAATGATTACAACCTCTATTTCCTTTTCTCAGGAAGCTTCGTAGTGATAAGTTGCCTAGGAATGGTGTTTCTGGTTAAGGAGACCCTCCCCCTGGAGCAGCGTGTTAAGAGGGATAAAAACGGTAAAAGCCAAAGCCTTGATGGATTCTTTGAGTCGGTTAAGGCATTGGGAGTGGCTTTTCTTGTGCTTCTAATCTCTATTCTAGTCTATAGAACAGGGTACACAATGATCGACCCTTTTTTCAGCATCTACCTGAAGAATGTTCTCAAACTCGACCTCTCCTCAACGAGTTATCTCTTCGCGCTCAGGGCAATATGCACTCTAGCATTCGCTCCTGTCGCTGGGTGGATGGCTGACCGATTTGGTAGGAAGCCGACTTTTCTCCTTGGCATGGTGCTAACGGCTCTCGCATTCTTCGGTTATACCCAGATGAAAGGCGCTTTCGACATTTACCTCGTCAGAAGCCTCGACGCAATCGCTTCTATAATTGTGTTAAACTCCATAAGAGTCTACACAGCTGACCTGCTGGCTCCCTCTGTGAGGGGTTTCGGTATGGGCCTCTACTCGACGATAAGCCAGGAAAGTTCCACGATAGGCGCCATATTTGGGGGCTACGTAATAGATCTCCTCGGATTCAACATGGTCTTCCTAGCTGCCGCTGTTCTATCTGCGATCTCTCTCTTAATTGTTAAGCTCTGGGTACCAGAGCCGGGAGAAACGAAAAAAGTTGAAGCAGAGAAAATACGCATGAAATCGTGACGTTTCTTAGCTACTTCGAATACGTATCCGTAATAATAACCGGCTTGATCAGCATTTAAAAAGATAGACGGGGTTTAGGATGACTTTCATGTCCTAACACGCTGTTTTTTAGATCGGTACAAGTCCGAACATGTTCAGGCTGAAAACGATGTTTCCGAGAATCAAAACGATGAAAGCATAGGTTGCTATAGTTTGGATCTGTTTTCCCCTCGGTAGCGTGTCTGTGAAGGTGCGCCACATTTGGCCTCCATCGAGAGGACCAATGGGTAGCATGTTCATCATAGCGAGGTTGATGGAGATGAAATACAACCATGTTAAGAATAAACTGAGAAAATCCGGTATCAGACCCCTGAAAGAGGTCATTATTATAATGATGAGAAGTCCAGTTATTAGGTTGACGATGCTCCCCGCCGCGAAAATACGCATTCGACCCATAATCGACGATTTCGTGAGTTCCTCTTCATCTGGCTCTACGGCACCGCCAAATGTAATCACAGCAAGCATGATTGCCGATGATTTGACTTTAACTCCCTCTAAGACGCACTGAATGCCATGACTAAGCTCATGGGTTAGTATTACAACACCGGCTGCCAACATGAACCATGGAAGGCTGGAGATACTAATAGTCACTCCAGGGATTAGAGGCTGAACAGGAGTCGCCTGCTCCGGCTTGAAAATGAACCGTAGGAGATTGTTAGTAAGCAGCCATGTAGCGAAAGACGCCTGTCCGATACTAGAGACGACGCCGATATTGCCAATAACCCTCCAGAACTTGGGGTTCAAGGCGGCGAGTCGGGAGATTAAGTTGTTTAGCCTCGTCGACTTGAATAAAATGTAAAGAGGCTGAATCTCAAGGTCTGGTCTGTCTATCTTAGTTAGCTTTAGCACTCCGTAGACAACGAACCAAGCAGCGATGAATAGTGCTAGTGTTGTTAGGGAATCCATTCGAGGCTCTTAACTTAGAAGGAAGCTGGAGATATAAGGAGACCGTTGCCTATAATTTGTAGAGTATCTTGACAGAGTGTATCGAGGTAACCTACAATGATGAGCGCTGGAGTCTTCTGAGGTCTTTCAGGAATGAAGCTGCGACTCTTATGAAGCCTCTTGCTAAAGTACATATAGCGTGTATAGTCTATGGTAGTGTAGCCCGAGGTGACGTTAAACCCTCCAGCGATATTGAGATCTTCCTTCCGAGCCCGCCAGCAACAGAACTAATCGAGTCTGCTCTAGATAGAAGCGGTATAAATGTGATTGAGCGTGAAATCGTTCAAGCAACGCCCGGATATGCTGCGAAGGGTTACCTCTACACCGGCGAAAAGAGGGGCTACAGTCTACCACTAACCTCCCTTCTTCCAGCGGAGCGAGATTTTTATGGCTTTGCAGGCTCTGTGACCCTGGCGCAGTTAGAGGAGGATAAACGTGTACCCGGCGTTGATAAACGTCTGGTATTAATCGAGCCTACACCCAGAGGACATGTTGAATCACAGGTCGTGGGTCGAGAGGGTGAGGTGGCGAGGTTTCTCGGCGTAGATACTCGGATAGTCACTGAGAGGGTTAGAACCCTTCAGAGGAGACGTGAGGTAGGCCGAACCGGGGTTTATCTTAAACATACTCTAGACCCTGGTGAGGTGTTTGGTGACGCCCTCTACCGCCTCTCTCAGCGGAGACCTGCACTCAGGAAACGGATTAATTTAAAAAAGTGATATTTAGAGGCTCTTGAAAGCCTTAATCTCAAGCCCTGCAGGGATCCTGACGCCTTCAGCGATCCTGTCGCCGACTATGGCTTTAACTCCCTTCATGACTGCAGCGTCGATTAGGCGGCCAGTAACGATTCCATCGAACACAACCGCTTTGACTCCCTCACTCGCCTTAAGCTTACTTACAAGCTCGGCGACTGGGAACCTTTCCATTTTGCCGCCGTCCTTGCTTATGAGGACCGCCTCGAGGGTGCCCTTTAGTTCTTCGGTTAGGCTAGCGTATTCGCTTGCTATTGATACTGGAAGGGGTGGAGGTGCCGGTCTCTCTATTCTCTGAGGTCTTTCCTGTCTCTCAAGTCTTTCAGGTCTCTCCTGCTGTAGGAGTGTGGAAATGGCCTCTTCAACCGGTACCCGGGCAGCTAAGGCTGCTTTAATTTGGTCTGGGGTTAGCTCCTCCACTTCGGAGCCGCGAGGGGCGCGCGCCACATATTTTGGCTTCGCCACCTGCATGAGCTCTTTGAGTATCAGATCTCCTCCCCGGTCGCCGTCGAGGAACGCAGTTATCTCCTTCTTCTTAGCAAGGTCTCGGACAGTCTTGGGGATCTTTACCCCCTCAACCGCTAAAGAGCCGGAAATTCCAGCCTTAAGTAGGTTTATTACGTCAGCTCTTCCCTCGACAATTATGATATCATTTCGTTGACTGATGTCGGGGGTCGCGGTGAGCCTCTCCCGTCCATAGTGGACTGGCTCGACCTTCTTGCTCTCTTGGCTTACTTGGTCGAGCATTATCTCGATGTCATGGCTTTCCTTGACGTGCCAATCGCGCATTAGTTCCTTGGCTCTCTCCTGTATCCTCTTGAGCTTGTCAACGCGAATATCTTTGATGCTTTCGATGTTGATCTTTGCCTCGCATGGGCCAACTCTATCGACAGTCTCCATCGCCGCTGCAATTACAGCGGTTTCTGGTTTGTCGAGACTAGAAGGCACAATAAGAGTGCCTGTTGTCTTGTCGTTAGCTGACTTGAGGTCGATATCTATGCGTCCGATCTTACCGGTTCGCTGAAGTTCGCGAAGCTCAAAGTCTTTGGGGAAAAGTCCCTCTGTCTGGCCGAAAATGGCGCCTATGACGTCGTGACGCTCCACGACGCCTTCGATTGTAAATCGGGCTTGGATTGTGTACTTGATGCCTGTGTAGCTTTCTTTATCTCCCATTTGCTATTGCAACTCTATCTTGTTATCTAAGTTCACCCTAACAGTAGGCTACCCCTTCTCCTAACTCCCTCTGGGGTCTCGTCCGGGTCTGAGAACTCGTTCCTTTGTTGAGTTTCCATCCGGTGATTGCAGGGGACTGATGCGCGCTTCGCGCACGTTCCTCCTACGGTGAGTGTAAACCGCGTCTTTGACGCGGTTAGCATACTTTCACCTAGGAATAAAAACCTTGTCGATCACATGTCCGTCGACTTCCTTAGTATTAAATGGGTTTAACCATTCCATATCCCAAAGTCGTCCTCTTAGTTAACATCGAGATTAATGGGTTTGGTAGTTCTGTCCCTCTAGCGCTTAGGGGAGCAATTGAAAAGGGTTCCAAATTCGAAATCATCCATAAATAGGGTTGATGGGAAGCGGTTCAGATATTTACTGAAATATGATTATCTCCATGAAGACTCCGTTCCTAATAGAGGTCTAGCGAGCGCGTATGCAGATGGGAGGTTATGTAGATTAGAACCTTTTTTACCGGGTCACTCGAAGTTGCTTCATCCTTTCTAGATTCACGGGTTTCCTCTCAAAGTAGCTTCTGACCGGTTCGAGGAGTTCGATCATCTTTTCCGCTGTGGCATTTTTAAGGTCCATGGGATGCAGTCTGCCGTCAGCATAGCTCTTCGCTAACTCCTCGAAGCTCTCGAATATCGCGTCTCCACCGAACTTTGTGGGGCGGGTGACCTCAAGCTTTCCCGTGTGGGGGA
Organism: uncultured Candidatus Bathyarchaeia archaeon; assembly: GCA_964537625.1. GTDB lineage: Archaea > Thermoproteota > Bathyarchaeia > TCS64 > TCS64 > UBA8941. The sequence continues at coordinate 22,649 of CAZIAF010000007.1, read as the reverse complement.
AGATAACGAGGCGGACGTGCTCAAGGACGGGGTTTCCCTCAACTTGTTTCGGCGGGCAGAATGCTTCTTTGTACTTCTGTCTGATCTCCTTAGGGGAGTCATTGATCCATATGGCACCCTTGGCGACGCTCTTACTCATCTTCTGGGTAATCGACTTGTTGATATCCTCATCCTCATCGAAGGAGCCCTGAATCGTCATATCCTGCAGCCCCGGGAGGAGTGGACTGTGAAGGCAAACGGGAACCTTCTGGCTGAGCTTTGGCGCGATCTCTCTTGCGAGCATATGGACTTTCCTCTGATCCATTCCACTGCATGCGGCGTCAAGTTTCATCTGGAAAATGTCCGAGGTTTGGAGGGCTGGGTAGAGAACCCAACTTGCCTCAATATCCTCGGAGTCAGCGCTTCGCCCCATAATTGGCATGGCCCGGATTGCTCTCTTCATTGTCATGGCTTTCATCACCCTAACAACCTTCTCCCAGTAATCGCCATGGTTGACGATATCGGACGCCCAAAGGTACTCTACCTTCCCTGGTGGAAGACCAAGAGCCGTGAAGCAGTCCTTGAAGTACTCTGCGCCAGCGCGGATGTTATCGAGGTCTCCGCCTAGTTTATTGTTGATCCAGCCATGCCACTCAGCGAGGTAGATGATGAAGTGGAAACCAGCATCAACATAGTCCCTCATCTTTTTACCGACCACAAGACCGGTTCCGGCATGCATCATACCGCTCGGCTCGAATCCAACGTAGCCGCGAGGGTGGTCATTGGTTTCTAATAGGCTTCGAAGTTCATCGCGGGTGATGATCTCCTGCAGGTTCTGTGTGACCAACCTGAAACGGGTATCAGTATCCATGTTCTCGCCTTTGGAATGTTTCAGATGTATAGTTATTAAGGTTTGAGGGCAGTTTCTGCTGTCCTCACTGCTATGTTGAGGTGGTTAGTAGATATGCTGTTACGCGTTTGCTATGAACATCCTTCTCGAGCTCAGCTTTAGTTCAGAGTGCTTTTATTGATTGATTATTTTATTTATATAAAAATGGTAAAATCCGATAATAGTTAATTAGTCTACTAATTACACGCGTAACATTATGGTGGGCTGGGCATCCCTGTGCCTCGCGACAAACACACAGCATCACAGTTTGGAGCCAACGCTCTACTCAGCTGAGCTCTCTCAAACCGCGAGGAGTCCGATGCCCAAGCCCTGCCCGCCTGTTCCATGACTGGGTAACCCCATCTTCACAGGTGACCCTCTGTGGAGTCCGTCTGCATGGTGCGTCGTCTCTGCGGGCACTTTAGACACGAACCTTCCTGCTAATTAGAGTTTCCAGTTTATGTCGCGCACGGACTGTGTGAATAAAAAAAATTAGCGAAAAAAGGGTTTTTCCCATAATAAGGCTAATCCGAAGTACCATTTAGGCTCTAGGTGGGATTATTTTTATACGGAAAAAGTGATTTAGTATCATGTCTACAATAATCCCATCTCCCGAAGAGTTCTTTGGTCACCAGATGGGTGCTGATCGAAAACTAGTTCGCTGGGAGAAGATTGTTGAGTACTTTAATGTCCTCAGCGGATCACCGTGTGTCAAAGTCACAGAACTCGGTAAGTCAACCGAGGGTCACCCGTTCCTCCTAGTAGTAATCACGAGCCCAGAGAACATAAGGAACTTGGATAAGATCAGGGAGGCAAGTTGGCGGCTCGCCCATCCTATGGGTGTCGATCGGAGGGAGATTGAGACTATCATCTCCGAGGGTAAGACGGTCGTTGCTATGACTATGAGCATTCACGCCACCGAGGTTGGTGGTACACAGATGGCGCCAGAACTTGCTTATGAGGTTGCAACCACACCTGAATTCGAGGAGGTTCGAAGCACCACCGTGCTCCTCCTCTTTCCCTGTTTCAACCCCGATGGCCAGGTGATGGTCACCGACTGGTATAGAACGTACCTCGACACCGGGTACGAGGGTACCTCGCCACCGTGGCTTTACCACAAGTACACAGGTCACGATAACAATCGTGATGCAATCAACCTCAGCATGGTGGAGAGTCAGATGGTTGCCCAGGTCATATACCGGGAGTGGGATCCTCAGGCGTACATTGATTACCATCATATGGGGAGCTATGGCGCCAGATTCTATGTTCCGCCGTTCAGCAACCCCATTGACGACCAGGTCGACCCCCTCATTTGGACGGAGCAGGAACTCTATGGTGGTCTCATGCATGTCATGTTAGAAGCGGAGGGTAAGACTGGAGTCGAGTCCGCCGCTACATACCCTGGGGAGTTTATGCCAACTTTCAACTACGTTCCCTGCTGGCACAACATTTGTGGGATGCTCACCGAGTCAGCGAGCGCTAGTATTGCGACGCCTTTATGGGTCCACCTACATCAGCTTAAACCGAGTAGCCGAGGCCGTCCCGAGTACAGGACCCAGATGGGTTTTCCTCACCCCTGGTACGGCGGCTGGTGGAGACTCCGCGACATAGTCGAGCAGCAGAAGATAAGCGCGATCGCAACGCTGAAGACTACATCTAGGTTCAGGGAAGTTATCCTCAAAAATATGTACATTAAGGCGACACGTTCCATCGAGAAGGGGAAGAAAGAGAAACCCTTTGCTTTCGTGCTAAAACCTGAGCAACATGACGAACTCACCGCTTACAAGCTGCTTAAAACCCTGATGGATATGGGAGTTGAGGTTCAGAGAAGTTTAAAAGAGTTCACAGCTGATGGCGTTTCATATCCCCGTGGCACATATATCATTTTTGCTGCCCAGCCGTGTCGCCCCTATCTAATGTCGTTGCTAAAACGGACCTTCTACCACGTTGGCTCCTTCTCGAAGAAGCCTGATGGCACTCCTCTAACCCCCTATGACCTCGCCACCTACGCAATCCCAGAGTTTATGGGCGTTAAAATCCAAGAGGTTCCCACAAAGTTCGAGGGCTCATTTGAACTACTATCGAGCCTCAGGTTTCCGAGGGGAGGAGTAGCAGAGGAAGCGCCCGACGGTTGGATCCTCGATGTCAGATACAACGATAGCTACGCAGTAGTGAATCGCCTCCTGCGGAGGGGAGTCGAAGTCCATAGAATCACGCAGCCGGCTAAGGTCAGGGAGATCTTATATGAGCCAGGCTCATGGCACATCATTGAAGGTACAGAAGCGAGGGTGGAGCTTGATAAGCTCGCAAAACGCTTCCACCTCTACTTCGAGGCAGCGCCGAAAGATCTCAAGGAAATCCCGGCAAGGCCTCTCAGGATAGGCGTCTTTCAGAGATACTACGGCGGTAACACCGACGAGGGCTGGACTAGGTGGCTTCTTGAGCAGTACCGATTCAGCTACCGAACCATTATGGATAAAGACATTAAACGCGGTAAACTCGCCGACAAGTATGACGTCATAGTCTTTCCAACCGACCACAAGAGCATGATCCTTGGGGAGGGTATAGAAGAGTTCTATGAAAAGCGATGGCAGGGTATAATGACTTTGCCCAAGTATCCGCCGGAGTACCGGAGCGGTATCGGTAAAGAGGGTGTTGAAAAGCTCAAGGAGTTCGCTGAAGCCGGCGGAACGATCCTCTGCCTCGGCGAGGCTAGTGACTTCGCCATAGAGGAACTTAGGATCCCCGTTAAGAACATCCTCGTGGACGTAAAGCCTGCAGAATTTCTTTGCCCTGGCTCAACGCTCCATGTAAACGTCGATAAGAGTAACTCCCTCGCTTGGGGAGTTCAGGACGATCTGCTAATCATCTTCCGCAGTCATCCTGCTTTCGAGGTCAAAGGCTGCAGCAATAACGACGACTACCGTGTGGTCCTCAGCTATCCCGATGAGCATATCATGGAGAGCGGTTGGCTCGAAGGAGAAGAACGGATCGCTCGGAAGGCGGCGATGATCGAGGCCAAAGTCGATAAAGGGAGGGTCATACTATACGGGTTTGCTCCTCAATACAGGGCACAGAGTGACGCTGCCTTTAAGCTATTCTTCAACGCCCTTGTCGGATGATCTCTATAAACCCTCTAAACATTTTCTCCCTATATCCTAACTTTTACTTAAATAGAAGACGTTTTATATTAAAGCCCTCTCTGCTTCAAGGATAAGTGGTTGAAAATGGATGTAAGTAAATTCGCTAAAAAGGAAATCCTCGCCATGGGTGCGGGCTCCTCGACCAGGGCAACTATCGATCCTGATCCGAATCTCATTAACCTCGGCGCGGGTGACCCGGACTTCAACCAGCCCAACATAATCAACAAGGCTGTTTACCAGGCGATGAAAGATGGGCACACTCACTATGAGTTCACTGGCGTCCCTGTATTCAAAGAGGCGATCGCGAAATACTACTCAAAATTCGGTGTAAAGATTGATCCTAACACCCAGCTTTGCATCGAATCTGGCGGCAGCCAGGCTATCTTTCGAGCTTTCGGCGCTCTACTTAATCCCGGCGACGAGGTCATACTTCTTGATCCCGCATACCAGGGCTACTTCCAACCTACAGCCTACTTCGGCGCTAAGATGGTCAAGGCACCAATGAAGAAGGATAAAAAAGGTATCTTTAGACCAAGCGTAGAGAACATCGCCAAAGCCTGCACCCCAAAAACGAAGGCAATCATGATCTGTAGTCCCGACAATCCAACAGGCGCAGTCTACACAGAGAAGGAACTTAAAGCCCTAGCTGAAGTCTGCATCGAGAACGACATCATCTGTATTAGTGACGAGATCTACACCGAGTTCATCTGGAGTAGAAAACCGTTCATTCCGACGATGAAGATCAAGGGAATGGAGGACCGGACCCTTGCCTTAATGAGCTTCAGCAAGACCTTTGCATGGACTGGCTGCCGCGCAGGCTATATTCTTGCAAGCCCTGACCTCATGAAGATAGTCAACAGCGTCCCAATCGGTATCATCGGAATGCCAGTACCTTTCCAATATGCGGGAGCCGTCGCCCTTGAAAAGGGCTGGGGCTTCGTTAAGAAGATGAAGAAGGAGTATAAGAAGAGGATCGACTTCAGCGTCAAACGCCTGAACGAGATAAAGGGTATCACTTGCTCGTATCCGGAGGGTACCTTCTATGTGTTCCCCGATATCACTGCCGTAGGTATGACCTGCGCCAAATTCGGTCAGGAACTCCTTATACAGGAGAAGGTTCGCGGTGCACCCGGTACTGGCTATGGCCAAGTCGCTGAAGGTCACATCAGGTTCGCCCTCGTTGACAATATGAACCGCCTCGAAGATGCTTGGAACAGGGTCGAGCGTTTCGTTAAAAATAACATGAAAAAATGAGTTTCCTCAAATTTTTTTAAAACTGAGTTTTATGATTCTTGCACGCGATCTTGCGCAGTTTTGAGCTCCTGCTTTCCATCGGACCCAGCTCAGCATAACCCCAGATAGTGTCCGCAATATCAAATATATTCTTCTCCTCGTGTTCAACTCGTCCTAGGGTAATAGCCTTAACCATGGGGGAAGGAATCGCGCACTCAAAAATTAGTTCCTAGCTTAGTTTCGCCGCAGCTACTCTCGCACTCTCAAGAGGTGGGTAGACGTCGTCTGGTATAGCGCACTTATAGTTCCTTCCTTGCATCTTCTCAGCGTGCTCCTTTCTCGCCTTCGCTAGATCCCCCGGCTTTGTGAGCAGATCGAGGACACTCCCTGCCATAACCTTGCTCGCGAAGATGAGGCTTTTGTGACCAAGACTCGTGCCACTGCAGGCGACTGTTTGCCAGCTGTGTCCGGGGGTACCGAGGACGAATGCGGCTGTGGAGAACTCCATTGTCGGTGTCTGCCAACTCACGTCGGCGACGTCTGTGGAGCCGCTGGAGACCTCTCCTTCATTCCACGGATCTAAGATGTCAGTTATTATGTCTGTATCGAGATACTTCTCCTGATTAGGTATCTTCGACTTGCGTAGGTTGTCAACCTTCTGCTCCCTGGGGACGCTCTTCGCAATCTCTGCGGCGAATGTCCTCTCCTCGTCGGTGTAGGTTGGGGCACCGATCTGCCTCATGTTAGAGACGACAACCTCGCTTAATGCTTTGCTCGGAAGCGTGTTGTAAACGCCTGTGAGGAACTCGACTCTTACTTGGTTTTCAGTCATTCTAGCAGCGCCTTCCGCGATTTTGAGTACCCTATCGTAGATATGGTCTACTTGGTCCCTTTCTGGTGCACGAATATAATACCAGCTGCGTGCATAGTCGGGGACAACGTTGGGTTGGCCTCCGCCCTCCTCAATTATGTAGTGAATACGCGCCTTTTCTATGATGTGCTCTCGTAGGTAGTTGACACCGATGTTCATTAGTTCGACTGAATCGAGGGCGCTCCTCCCCTGCTCAGGTGATCCCGCCGCATGGCTAGTCTTCCCGTGGTAGTGGAACTTGACGGAGTTCATGGCGGTACTACTGGCAAGGCTGGCTGTATTCACATTCCCGGGGTGATGGCTGATACAGGCATCGATGCCCCTGAAGATGCCGGCGCGAACCATGAAGACCTTTCCGTCATAGTTTTCCTCAGCTGGCGCCCCATAGAGTTTTATTGTTCCTTTGATCCCCCGTTTTTCCATTGTTTCACGTATAGCTATTGCGGCGGCGACTGCTGACACACCATGGATGTTGTGGCCGCAACCATGACCCGGAGAACCCTCTCTGATTGGTTCCTTTCGAGCTGCCTTCTTGTTACTGATCCCTGGTAGAGCATCATATTCTGCCATAAGACCTATGTTGGGTCCCGAACCATTGCTCCAGGTCGCTATAAATGAGGTTGGCATTCCAGCAACACCTCTATCCACCTTGAAGCCATGCTTCTGCATCTCGTCTGCAAGGAGTTTTGAGCTCTTCTCCTCAACTAATCCCAGTTCAGCGTAGTCCCATATTTTGTCGCTGAGATCTATTATTTGCAGTTGATTTTCTATTATCCAACCCCAAGCCACACTCTTATCCATACGAACACCGTTGGTATTGGAATGGCGGTATCTAGTAAAAAAAATTCTTGACTCTTATTTAATGGGCATAGCTAAATCTACTTACATAGATTTATATTGAGCAAGCCCGGGTGGATTTTGAACGCAATGTCATGCAAGTGTGGTTGCGGCTGCGGCGCCAGCAAAAAGAAGGACGAGAAGAAGACCGAGAAGTAGGTCTTTTTTCCTTACAACTCTTTCGATTTTTCTTTTTTATTTTATTTTCGTAATCCTTAAACCGGACTGGGTTAGAATGCTCGGAGAGGCTTAGGATTTTGGCGAATGGCATGGATATTGTTTCTCTATTGTTACTCGCAGTCGGTCTATCTATGGACGTCCTAAGCGTTGCTGCAATTACTGGTCTCGGTCTTGGGAAAATGACTCAAAGGCAGATGTCTAAATTGGCTTTCAGCTTTGGTGTCTTTCACACATTTATGCCCGTAATCGGATGGCTCGCGGGAGCGACGATTGTAGGCTTAATCTCCGGCTACGACCACTGGGCGGCCTTCGCCCTCCTCGTCTTCGTCGGAGGCAGGATGCTCTTTGAGGGTGTAAGGGGGGAAGAAGTGGCAGAACCAGAGAAGATACTGGAGACGGGGAGCCTTCTCTTTTTCAGTCTTGCTGTTAGCATCGATAGTATCGCGGTCGGGCTAAGCTTCAGTTTAGAGAAGGTTCAGATAATGTGGCCCGCAGTGGTCATCGGGATTACTGCCTTTGCTTTCACTTACCTAGGTGTATATCTCGGCAACAAGACGGGGCCTTGGCTTGGGAAGTATGCTCAGGTGATCGGAGGCGTAATTTTGGTTGTGATTGGCCTCCGTGTTCTCTTGGGCCATATACTGTTTTAAGAAAATGGCTACTCTTGGGCTTTTAAGGCACCGACTTTGGCGACTTCGAGTGGTGGCTTGCAGTCTTCGGGGATAGGCGTCTTGTAGGTTCTACCCTTTAAGCGATCCTTTTGTTCGGTCTTTGCTTTGATCAATAGTTCTGGTTGGGTTATGAGGTCGAGTCCTGTGCCTGCGATTGTTTTTGCGGCGAAGATTAGGCTCTTGTGGCCGATGCTGCTTCCGCTCATGGCGACGAACTGCCAACTGTGCCCAGGGGCGCCGAGGACGTTAAGAGTTGTACCGAACTCGACTGTGGGGCACTTCCAGCTTACATCTCCGACGTCGCTTGAGCCAGCCATTACTTCGCCATCGCCCATTGGGTCGATTATGTCGGTTGGGAGGTCTACATCGATGTATTTCTCGTAGTTGGGAATTTTGATCTTCCTTAGCATATCTATCTTCTGTTCTTTTGGGAAGCTCTTGGCAATCTCTACTGCGAAGTTAAGTTCTTCTTTAGTGTACTTGGGTGTACCAACTTCGCGCATGTTCTTGACGATGGTTTCGGCGACGACTTTGTTGGGAATTATGTTGTAGAGGCCGTCGATGAACTCGACTTTTAGGGTGGTTTCTGTCATAAGAGCTGCGCCTTCAGCAATCTTGAGAACTCGGGCGTATATTGGGTCTAGTTGGTCACGCTCGGGGGCGCGGATGTAGTACCAGCTGCGGGCGTAGTCGGGGACGACGTTTGGCTGACCTCCTCCAACCTCGATAACATAGTGTACGCGAGCGTCTTGAATTATATGTTCTCTGAGATAGTTTACTCCTATGTTCATGAGTTCAATTGCGTCAAGTGCGCTTCGACCTTGTTCTGGGTTACCAGCGGCGTGGCTTGTCTTACCATGATAATGGAACTTAACACCGTTGACAGCGGTGCTGCTGCTTAGGCGTGCTGTGTTTAAACTACTAGGGTGATGGCTGAGGCAGGCGTCAACTTCGTCGTAGTGACCTTCCTTGACCATGAAGACTTTGCCCGCATAATTCTCTTCTGCTGGAGTACCGAAGAACTTTATCTTGGCTTTGATCTTTTCCTTCTCCAGAGCATGACGGAGAGCGATGGCGCCTGCCATACCAGAGACGCCATGAACGTTGTGACCACAGCCATGACCAGCGTGGCCGGGTTGTAGAGGATCTTTTTCGGTTTTGAGTTTCTGGCTGATCCCAGGGAGGGCGTCGAATTCGCCTTGGATACCAATACAGGGTTTACCCGTGCCCCATGTGGCTACGAATGCTGTAGGCATGTCGGCGATACCTCTGGTGACCTTGAATCCTTGCTTTTCAAGTTCATCAGCAATTAGTTTGCTTGATCTGGTTTCCCAGAGCCCGAGTTCAGCGTATCCCCAGATGGCATCGCTCATCTGGATAAGATGTTTGGTGTTGTCATCTACCCATTTCCATGCGGTTTGTTTGGATTGCATAGATAATGTATGTTGTAGTGAATATTTAGGGGTAGAGGGTGTAATTGTTGGGTGCGCATGGCATTTTTTCTGAGGTGACTAATTCGCCTTATTTATATGCAGCTACCCGAAGACTTCCTCGAACCTCTCCACAAGCTCTTTTTCTTGTCCTGGTAAAAGCATCAAAGTGTTAATGATGAAATCATTACTGTTATACCAGTAACGTACCCATACCTCAGGGTCACCCGCCTTAAGGTTGTTTACAATTGCTGAGACCTCATCTACGCCCTTATCCAAGAAATGTACATCTAGACCAAGAGTATGGTAAGAAGTCCCATCGCCGCTCTTCGGAATATAAGTGAATCTCGCCTCCTTTAGGCCGGGTAGCTTCTTAATCCTCTTCTCAATGTAGCGTGCCCTTTCCCACGCTGGCGCGATGCGTTCCTTCTCATGATTCATTGTCATCCATCTTTTGAATGCGACGATTAGTCCAATGATCTCTTGTCGATCTAGCTTGTAGCCCCGGCCGATTCCCCTCCAGTATCCTGGGGTTTCATCAGGCCCTGACTCGGTTCCAATGAAGCTGTGTAGAGCCATCGCCTCCATCAGATCTCTCCTCCCTATCGCAAAACCGGTGCTGTTTGGGCCGTGTACATACTTGCCTCCGAAGCAAACGATGTCTGCCTTCAAGTCAGCGAACATTTTAAAGCTGCTCGTTGGGTAAGTCACACCCGCTGCGTCCACAATGACTGGGACACCATGATTATGAGCCATCTTTAAAAGATCCTTTAAAGCGACGACTCCCCGCTTCGGCGTTGTCGGATAAGCATAGTGGATCGCAGCCGTCCCATCAGTGATAGCGGCCTCTATCTCCGAGACCCCACACCCCCAGTTCTCGTCACCGACGAAGACGAATCTACCCCCCGCAACCTCCATCGCCCGATCATAGACGTAGAGCCTGTTACACCGTTGGATGATGATCTCATTCTTCATCCCGGTGGTTTCGGGTAGGCGCCTCATCTTCTCTGGGTCGTTTCCCGCAATGCACACGGCAGCACCTAGGGTCAGGGCGGCGAAGCCCCCGCTGGTGATCCAGGCAGCCTCCGATCCGGTGGCTTCTGCGATTATTCGACCCCCTGTTTTTAGGAGATCCCACATGTTACAGTAGCTTTTATTCGCCTCATCCATCGCCACCTGCACCTCCTTAGGCACAGTACTCCCTCCTAGACGGGTGAGAGCGAACGCCGCATTAATGACGCGTTTAACACCGATATCTGAATAGACGCTCATAGCTGTATTGATCGATGGTCTTTCGATAAAACGATTTGGAACATTTTCCCTACATGGACTACGGGTACCCTATAGATCTCTGCTGTTTCTCCCTTCGGAGAAAGTCACCTAAATCGAAGACGTTCCTTAGCATCTTCTTTCCCGCCTGGTTCTCGACCATCCCGTAACCGAGACAGTCGACGCCGAGCATGACGAGGAAACAAGCCCCCTCTTCAAAGGTGCCTTCAATACCTTGGATGCTTTCCTCGAAGACATCTCTCCCACAGGCGAAGAGCCAGCCTACGCTCTCATTGACCCATATCTTATTGAGACCTTTAAGACTGCTCAGCTCTCTTAGGAGGATCGCACTTGGAATAAACTCTCTTTTAGTCCTGCCAAGGAGTTTGCCAGCATAAACAAGCCTATCTTTCGCGTATAACTGCCTTACGAGTTCGTGGTTGAGAGTAAAACGCCTGTTGTTGAGGTTAAGTGGTTCTCCTTCAGGTACGTAAACCGCGCCGATGGCCGCCAAGAAGTCCTTCAATTCCTTCATAGTTTTACCCCTCTGGCTACGAAGAAGCCTTGAGTCTCCGTCAACTCTGGCCAAAACCTCCTACACTTGGCGATATCTGGGTCGAGTGCCTTCCCAAGCACCTCCGTCGATGCTGGACTCCCAGGTCCATCAACCTTCTCCAGCTGAATACAATGATTATCTAGGAGCCACTGAACGTTATACTCATCTTCCTCAGGTTCTAGGGAGCATGTTGTGTAGACTAACACTCCACTCGGTTTTAGTAGACTGACAGCAGCGTCTAAAAGTTCCCTTTGCTTAGCGGCATTTTCCTCTACATCCCGGATGTTCCGTTTGTTAAACCAGGATCTGTCCGTGACATAGTTACCGGAACATGGGGCGTCAAGGAGCACCTTATCAAAGAGAGTACCGCGGTAATCCATATTGGCTGCGTCTCCGTAATACACAATACAATTCTCGACGCCAGTGCGCTCTAGGTTGTTCTCGAGGGCGTATAGGCGATCACGGCGGATATCGACGGCGACAATAGCTCCTCGGTTATCCATCCATGCAGCAATCTGAGTTGTTTTACCTCCAGGAGCTGCACACATATCCAGTATAACTTCGCCTGGTTTAGGAGCTAGTACCTCGACGGGGAACTGAGCTGCTGCCTCCTGTAATGAGTAGATGCCAAGTAGATACTCGAAGCTTGAACCAACGTTGGTACCACCTTCTTCGATGTAGAATCCATCCCTAGTCCAAGGGATATCTCTCAGATTGACTCCCCTCCCACCGAGCTTCTCAGCAACTTCCACTTTCGAAGCTCTGAGAGTATTGACCCTAATTGCCCGATGTGTTCCCTCATCTCCGCGCAGCTGGTGGCCCATCCGTCTGTAGCGGTCTAGAAAGAAGCCGGCGCCCATAAGACGGTTCTCCGTCGGAGGCGATTTAACGATTCCCGTAGCCCCCAGATTTTATAGCCTTCTCGACTCTTAAGTTCCCAGGGATCTGGTTGGCGAGGCCACGCGCGAGGGATTTCGGGATCGAGTTTAGTTCTATGAAGCCTGGTAGGCTGAACGCAATCACCGACGTAGAAGGCGTAGGTGTAGGTCATTCAACACTTATTGAAGGTAGTTCGATTAGGACCGGAGTCACCGCTATCGTTCCCCACCCTGGAAACCTTTTTGATAATAAGGTAGTTGCTGCTGTAGACTTCTTTAACGCGTACGGGAAGTCGACAGGCCTCCCTCAGATCATGTACGAAGGTACTCTTGAAAGCCCTCTCATGCTCACCGAGACCATGAACACCTGGAGAGTCGCAGATGCCGTTGTCGACTACCAATTTGAACGAATGGGACAGCAACCACAATCCATAAACATCGTCGTAGGGGAGACAAACGGTGACTACCTCACCGATAACCTCGACAGGCGCGTCGGAAAAGAGCAGGTCTTCGGAGCCTTGGACATCGCAAGAAGCCCCAAAGGGAGGAGTAAGGTAATTGAAGGCAACGTGGGCGGAGGCACCCCAATGACTGGTTATGGCTTCAAGGGCGGCATAGGCACCGCCAGTCGTGTCAACGAAGGCTTCACAGTTGGTGTCCTCGTCCAGCTCAACTGTGGCAGTAAAGACGACCTCACTATCGCCGGCATCCCCGTTGGCAGGGAGGTAAAACTTCCAGAAATACCTCCAGAGAGCCAAGGGAACAGTATTATGATGATTGTAGCCACTGATCTCGCTGCGGAGTCACGACAGATTTGGAAGGTCGCCAAGAGAGCGACGCTCGGCCTCGCCCGCACAGGTACCTACGGAAGCAATAACAGTGGTGATTTCACTATAGCCTTCACTACCGGGATGAAATCGTATGAAGGCAGCAGTGACCAGTTCCTTAACCCAGTCTACAAGGCTACAGTCGAAGCAACAGAGGAAGCGGTTATTAACGCTCTCTTTGCCGCGGAAACAATGACCGGTCATAAAGGCAATGTTAGGCATGCCCTGCCCCTCAATCAAGTAAGAGACATAATCGAACGCCACGGCCGACCTCTTTCCTAGCCGGTAAAAGTTAAACACCTTCAGGCTGTCCTTTTCTCGGGTGCATCTTTTGGCGAGTCTCACAGGCCCAAAAATCATCGCGGGACCGCCCGGTTCCCGGGTCATCAAGCTGCTCACGAACTCTGGTATTGATCCCTCCACATATTCTTCACCCATCGTCGATGAGGCTCGTGGTATATACATCAAGGACCCTGACGGTAACGTCTTCGTTGACCTCATCTCGGGTCGTTGCGTCGCTAACACCGGCTATAATCACCCCCGCGTCGTTGAGGCGGTTAAGCGACAGGCCGAAAGGAGTATTCATTGGCAAACTGAACAGGCGTATACTCTTACCCGTAGGCTTGAAGAGATGTTGAGCTCCGGCGTCAAGCAGGTCTATTGGAGCCAAGCGGGTAGTTTGGCGAATGACCACGCCATCAAGGCGGTACGTCGCATAACCAGAAAGCCGTTGATATTGAGCTTTACCGGCAGTTACCATGGCAGTAGTATGGGTGCCATCAGTCTCAGCGGCTACGATCCCTCGATGAAGAGACATTACGGCCCACTTGTCCCGGGGATATTTCATGTACCTTATGCAAGTTGCTATCGATGCCCTCTTAAACTGGAGTACCCAGACTGCAATCTCGGCTGCCTCGAATACATCGAGGACGTCGCCTTCAAGAGCTATGTCCCCTCCGACGAGGTTGCCGCCGTATTCGTTGAGCCAATCCAGGGTGACGCAGGTTGGCACATACCTCCTCCTGGCTGGCATCAAGGGCTGAAGAAGCTATGTGGAAAGTATGGCATTCTACATGTAGTGGATGAAGTGCAGACTGGATTTGGGAGGACGGGTAGGTGGTTGGGTATGGATCACTGGGGGGTAAAGCCGGACGTCATCCTTCTGGGTAAGGCGATGGCGAGCGGCATCCCTCTCTCGGCGTGTATCCTAGGCAAGGACTTGTTAGAGTCGACTGACTCGGAACCAATCCCCATCCACGCTCAGAGCTTCAGTGCTACTCCCCTCGGCACAGCCGCGGCTATCGCAACTTTGGATGTCATTCGCGACGAACACCTCTGCGAGAACTCTGAGAAAATGGGTGCCTACATGAAGCTTAGACTCACCGAACTCATGAAAATTCACCCAAGCATTGGCGATGTTCGCGGAATCGGTCTCCTTATAGGAGTTGAAATTGTGAAAAACAGGGAGAAAAAGATCCCCGACCCGAAAGCTGCAAATGAGATCTGCATCGAGGCGTTCAGACGCGGTGTCTACCTACTCAACATGGGTAGCTATGGAGGAAGAGCTCTACGAGTGGCGCCACCCCTCATAATAAACGACGAGCAAGTGGACACAGCTATTGAGATACTCGATAAATCCATCGAAAAGGTTGAGAAGGGCTAGGGTCTGTAGCTTTTAATGAAGTCCTCAGTCGCAGCTATGTAGGAATCAATGTCATCTTTGGTGTGAGGGCTGCTTATCCAGCAGTGGCTAACGTTAGGGCTGAGGTAAATAATGCCTTTGTTTAACATGTAGGTGAAGTAAGCCTTTGTGGCTTCTGCGTTGTTCCGAGCGGTATCGCCGGCGTTACGGGGGACCTTGCTCTGGAAGTGGATGGCGAAGGTTGAGCCAACACCGGTGACAGTGGCGGGGAGTTTACCACGCTCGAAGGCGTCCTCGAGACCATCCCTCATTCGTCTCCCAAGCTTATCGATGCTGATGTATATCTTTCCGTCTTTAAGTAGATCCAATGTTGTGCAGCCGGCAATCATGCTAACAGGGTTGCCTGTGAATGTGCCCCCGTGGGCGACACGCTCTTCAGGCTTTTGGTATTTTCTTTGGTCTATTCGTTCCATGATCTCCTCTGAGCCACAGAAGGCTCCTATCGGAAATCCGCCTCCAATAATCTTACCGAGGATTGTGAGGTCGGGCTTAACGCCATAGAGCTCCTGTGCGCCACCGGGGGCGAGGCGGAAACCAGTGACGACTTCGTCGAAGATCAGTAAGGTGTTGGACTTATCGCAGACTTCACGGAGGCCTTGAAGGTATCCTGGCTCGGGAGCGAGGAAACCAGCAGCACCCATGACAGGTTCGAGAATGATGCAAGCGTAATTCTCAGTGACTAGGTGTTTTCTGGCGGCCTCGAGGTCGTTGAATGGAATGGCGTCGGTGTCCTCGGTTGTCTTTGGATTGAGGCCTGCCGACTCGCTCTTGTTGTACGGATAACTCACCGCTTTATGGAGGCTATCGTAGCCACCATGCCAACCACCCTCGATTTTAAGCATTTTCATTCTACCCGTGTAACCACGGGCGAGGCGAGTTCCATATAAATTCGCTTCAGTGCCGCTAGCGCAGTAACGGACCATCTCAGCCGAAGGGACATTCCTAACGATGCGCTCTGCCAGCTCCGTTTCCAATAAGTGACTGAAACCAATGTGGGTACCGTATTGTAGCTGCTTTTTTACGGCATCAATCACTTTCTTGGGACTATGGCCAAGAATTAACGCGCCATGGCCAACCCAATAGTCTGTGTACTCGTTTCCGTCGACGTCCTTGAGTTTGACGCCTTGTGCTCTCTGGACGAAGAACGGATATGGAGGCAGAGCTCTGATACCATAGCTGACCCCACCTGGAAGCACTTTACAAGCTCTTTCGTATAGTTCCTTAGATCTCGGCGTCTTATCTATGAACCCCACCATGACACACCCTGAGATGTTTGAATTAGAAGGAGGGAGGTAAAAAAGATGACTAGTTTATGAATGAGATGGGTGGAAGAGTGTCCAATCCGGTCCTAACTTTCAGCTCTTGGAGCTCTCTTTTCTGCTGTTTGAGAATCTCCCAGAACTCTTTCGGCATATTAGGCTCGTCCTTGTAGAGCTCCTCCATGCGTGCGATCTTCTCCAGATACTTTGTCATACGGATGCTGAACTGTTGAATATATTCCTCCTCTCTATAGTCGCGATTGAATACGGTCTTGAAGAGCTGTTTAAGGTCCTTATATTGTGGGATCATGCCTATCGGGGTTTTAATGGCATCGTACTCTCCCTTGACACGACCCTCTGCCCATAGGACCCAGATCTTCTTATCTAGCTTGGTGTTGGTGTACCTGCCCTCATAGCGGAGAAAATAGTTTGTTGCATAGATGCGGGGCTTGTGTCCAAGTTTCTTCCCAAACTTCAGGTGGTTGGTCAAGTAGGTTGCGAGTGGGACGACAACGAAGTCAATGTTTGCCATCGGGTCCTGTTTACGGATGCCGGTCTTCCCGATGGTTGCAGTGGTCGTCTCAGACTCAAGTGTAGCCCCCACATATACTCCATGTTCCCAACTCAGCGCTTCCGCTATTGGGACATTTGTGTCGCTGTCTCTACCGCCGTAGAAGATGCCTTCAACGATGACACCTTGGGGGTCGTTGTATCTGGGGTCGACGTTCTCCAATTCGCTGAGGCGCATCGTATAGCGAGCATTGCCGTGGGCGAAGGGAATCTCGTTTCCATCCTTGTCCTTCTTTCCTTTGAACCACTCGCCGCTGAAGTTTATACCCTTATCCGGAATGTCGCTCCTCCCCATACCGAGCCAGTAGGGAACTTCGTCAGAGATCAAGACGTTGCTGAATATTAGCTCCCTCGGGGTTGTTAGGGATTTGTAGATAAGCGGGTCGTCGATGAGATTGACATCTTGTATTATGCCGAATATTCCATGTTCTATGTTGACCCCGCGACAATAACCTTCATCGTCTTTCTTGAGATATGCGATATCATCGCCAACGATGCTCTGCCCTGGGATCATGGCAGTGCTAGTCTTCCCGCATGCTGATGGGTAAGCGCCGGCGAAGTAGGTGATCCGCTTCTTATTCGGTGGGTGAACACCCATAAGTAGCATATGCTCTGCTAGCCAATCCTCGTGGTTTGCCTTATAGATTGCGAGGCGGAGTGCTAACTTTTTCAGACCTACGCTATTGCCAGCGTATTGGTTATTAATTGAGTAGACTTTACCGTCTGTTACGTCGATATAGATTCGACGGTTGCCATAGTTCTTTGTGACATTCTTTTCATCCAGCTCTCCTGCCGAGTGGAGGAAGGTGAAGAAATCCTTACCGCCCTTGAGTCGTTTGAATTGCTCGTAGCCTTGTCTATAAAGGAGGTCTTCGCTATGGGCGACGTAGCAGGAGTCGGTGACCTGCATAGCACAGAGGCTAAACCGGCTGTTCGTAGGCCCGAGGCTGTAGAACTTGACGAGCATTTCTTTTCCTTTCATGGCGCTGTCCATGAGGTCAAGAATCTCCTTCAGCCCCTCCTCTCGAGCGATTGTGTTGATCTCCTTACTGAGGCTCATTCCAGGGGGCGTCAAAACCTTAGTTGAGCCCTTGTCTCGGGCGAGGTCGTAGTAGCCGTCAAAGTGGATCGTGTGACCCTCCATTTTAAGAGCGATCTCCTCCCCTTTCTTTAGGGAAAGTTCCCTAATGTAGGTGATATCCTCCGGTGACTCGTCGAGGACCGTAACCTTCGCTGGTTTACAAAGCTTAACGAACACATCGAGCTGATCGATCACATTCTGATTGCCAAGAACTTCGAGTTTATCTCTACTTGGCTTATTTAGGACTTTACTGAGGGGGCCTGGGATCAATAGCCATCAAGAAACGTAACGTACTTCACCAATAAGTGTAACGGTCATAACCACACCTGGATTAATTAACATTATTTGGTTCCCTAATCAGCTTCTAATAATGACATCATGTAACCTCAAATATCCTCTGAATAACTTGCGTCTGTACGCTGCGTGCGGATCTTTTGTAACCTGCTTATTTGAAATCCCCAATGCTAGTTACGGACATCATTTTTCAGGGTTTGAGTCAGGGTGAGCGTCATAATTAAACTGTCTTTTCTCCCTCGGTAGAAAGTTGAAGAAAGCGATTACAGTAATTATCACAATTACCACGATTATGATAACATTTGGATCGAGATAAAGCTCAACCACGATTATTCTATAGACAAATCCTTATTTAGCTGTTCGCAAACTCCTCGCAACTGTTAAGCTACAGGAAGCGTCTTCTTCCTCGATCCCTAATGTCTAAGAATGGAATGCTTACACGTTTCTGGCTCTGGGAGCTAACACGCCCAGCTTTTGAGGATTGGCTCAATAATGAGTCCGCTCCAGTTGTGATAATTGGTATTGGCGCAATCGAGCAGCACGCTGTCCATCTCCCATTGGGTTGTGACAGCATCGGCGTCACCAAATTCATACACGACGTGGCTGAGAAGACAAACAGCGTCTGCATCCACCCGTGTTGGGCTGGATACTCCCCCCACCATATGGAGTTCGCGGGCAGCGTCACGTTCAGCCATGAAACACTATTGAATATCCTTCTCGATACCATCCGAAGCATCGCTTACCACGGCGTCAAACGCTTCGTGTTGATCAATTATCACGGCGGCAACGAGAACATCATGAACCTCGCCGCCCAAATTGCGAAACACGAGTATCGCGTCATGGTGGCCACGCCTCATGGTCCAAGGAACACCGAGCTAGCTAAGAAGATTGAATATCGAACGCAGCGCTACCTTGAAGTTCACAGCTGCCCACGTGAAACAAGCTATGCTCTCAACTACTTCCCCGAACTCGTCGAGATGTGGCGTCTTGAAAACTGGGAAAACCCAACTTTGATCCCCAAGTACCTACAGGAATTCATGGATCCGTCACGACCAGACTACGAGATAGTAAGCCAAATATTCAATGCCAGCATTGGTCCCGATACCCACGACATTACAAAAACCGGACAGTATAGCATTAACAATCCCATCACAGGGAACGCTGAGGAGGGAAAGGCAATGGCAGAGGAAGCGACGAATTTCCTCGTTGAATTTATCAACACCTGGAAAAAATTACCCTTACCCCATGCCTACCGCGATTCATGTGGCTGCGGCGATCCAACGTGTAAGGACGACCATGACGCCTGCGGATGCGATGGAGAAAGTGAATCCCACGACCACGATAATGCTTGAAGAGCTCACTTGGCCTCAAGTAGAGAAGGCGCTCAAAGATGGGTTTAAAACAATCATAATCCCGGTAGGTTCAATTGAGCAACACGGCCACCATCTCCCACTAGCAACCGACACTCTAATCGGTGAAGTTATGGCTAAGCGCCTAGCAGAGAAGATGGGAAAGACCCTAGTCGCTCCCGTCATCCGCCCCGGTTGCAGCGTCCACCACATGTCATTCCCCGGCACCCTCGACCTAAGCTCAGACACCCTTATGAGGGTCATAAAAGACGTCTGCTTCAGCCTCGACCACCATGGTTTCGAGAACATCATTCTCCTTCCCAGCCACGGAGGCAACTTCGCCCCCGTTTCCACTATCACACAAGACATCGCTCCTAAACTCAAGGCTAACATGATAGCTCTCGGTGACCTCAGGGGTCTCATCACCAAGATGCAGGAAGGCGCATTAGAAGCAGGGATCCCCCGTGAAGCCGTGGGAGGCCATGCTTGCGCCGGTGAAACAAGCGTCCTCCTCGCTTACCGACCAGACCTTGTTCGCATGAAGGCAGCAAAGCCCGGTTACATTGGTCCATTCAATAGCAAGTATCAGAGAAAGGGTTTCCGGGCAATCACACCAACAGGCGTCTTAGGCGACCCACGCCCTAGCACGAAGGAAGCCGGTGAGAAGATAATTGAAAAAGTAACTGACATGTACCTCGCCATTATCAAACTGGAACTCGAGTAACTCCTTCTCTATCAAATAATTTACAGAAATGTCGCTCGCTGAAAAATATTAGAGGTTAGACTCAACTTTCTTCATCTTTTGGGGCAGAATGACCTTCTGTTCCTGTTTCTGAAGCTCGCTCTCCTGCATTTTATGTCTAATGTTCCAGGATGTAACACTGGGAAGCCCCCAGAGAGCGATGAAGCCGAGTGCGTCACCCTGATCATATTTTGTGTTAATATCAAAGCTCGTCAGATTATAGTCGTAGAGACTGAAGTCGCTATTCCGCTTAACAGGCTTCGCGGTTCCCTTGTGGAGCTTCATTGTCACCCACCCAGTCACGTTCTCCTGCGTACTGTTGATGAAAGCCTCTAGATCCTTCTTGAGGGGGTCAACCCACAGCCCCTGGTAGACAAGTACTGTCCATTTGTGGTCTATCTCCCGTTTCATCAGCATCTGGTGGATTGTGAGCACCATTTTTTCCAGGTCTCTGTGGGCGGTTAGGATGATCTCGGCTGCTGGACACTCGTATGTTTCCCTGCTCTTGAGTCCAACAGTTCGGTCCTCCATGTGCTCAATGCGGCCTATCCCATGGATACCGCCTTTCTCGTTCATCTTTTGGAGAATACTGACTGGATCCATTTCTACAGCGTTGATGCTGATTGGGACACCTTTTTCGAACCCTATTGTAACGAATTCAGCTTCGTCTGGAGCTTCCTTGATCTCCTTGGTCCAATCCCAGACCTCATTCGGCACCATCTTATCAGGGTATTCGAGGATACCGCCTTCTATGCTCCTCCCCCAGAGGTTCTGGTCAACGCTGTAGGGGCTCTCGACTGTGACTGGAACAGGTATGTTATGCTCCTTAGCGTAGATGATCTCGCTATGTCTATCGAATTTCCACTCCCGGACAGGGGCTATGATCTTGGTCTTAGGACTCAACGCCTTGATGGTGATGTCGAATCTGATCTGGTCGTTTCCCTTACCTGTGCAGCCATGGGCTACCGCGTACGCGTCCTCCATGTCGGCGACCTCAACCATCTTCTTGGCAATTAGGGGTCTGGAGAGGCTGCTGCTGATGGGGTAGCTATCCATGTAAAGGGCGTTTGCTTTGATTGCAGGCCAAACATACTCCGTGGTGAACTCCTTCTTAACATCTATCGTGTAATGGTTGACTACACCGAGTTTCCAGGCTTTCTCTTCAATTGCCTTAAAGTTGTCGCCTTGCCCCACGTCTAGGGTTAAGCTGACGACGTTAGATTCGTATTGTTCTTGAAGCCAATTAATCATTACAGATGTGTCGAGACCACCTGAGTAGGCAAGCACTATCTTTTTTTGTGTCATAAGGATTTCCCTTCGTGAGATAACCCTATGGGATTGGAGCATCTTTTTATATCTTACGACATATATGCACTAAAAAGATGTATTTATGTTCTATTTATAACATTATTTGGTTGAGGTAGGGAGACTATGATTCAGGCGTCTTCTCAGTTTCATACTCAGGCACTGTGGCTTTTTTCCTCTTCGATGACTCGAGTTTCCCCCTCTCAATCCCCGCTCTAAAAAACATTGCACCCACGATTCCCCCTATCATTAGGCTGACCAACGCATAAATGTCGGTGGACATGTTCTCCACGAGGAAGTTGTAGATGAACTCGAAAATGTAGGCGAGAACTGCGACCAGAGTACCTGTTTGAATATAATCGACCTGCCTCTTCCTCGCAACTAGGAAACCGCCGATCAACCCACCGATGAGGTGTGCGCCTAGCCAGACGTTTGATAGCAATGGCTCAATTGATGTTAACTCCTGTAAGCTCCAACCGGCGAGAAGAATACGTGTTAATTGAAAAGTGATGAGTATGATGCCGAAGGCGAGGGCTGCCCCAGCTAGGTAGTTTCTGAAGTCGCGTTCGGTCTTCAAACCTTTCTTCGGTATTACCGGAGCCTACACATATTTAACCACAGGCGGATAGACAAGCGTCAACTTCTTATCCGTAATACCCTATGAGCTTCTGAAAACCAATGACTGTAACAGAGAGGAAACCAGTTCTCTTCGACTACTTCGCAGGAGCGATTCTCACGAATGGCTTATCAACAATGGCCCTCTACCTAGCCGCCTACGAGCCCTTCTTCGTACTACTTCTGATTCCCTTATGGTGTCTAGCAGCTGCAGTTTCCTCTTATCTTGTATGCAAACGTACTTCCCGTGATCATTTGATAGTCGGGGTCAAAACCGCTCTCATGTCAATCACCCTTGGAGTGATCACGATACCCACCTTCCAAACCCTCGATCTTGGTCAAATCATAGTAACACTTGCATGTTTCCTTGTAGGGAGCATCGGCGGTGCATATGTCGCGTTGAGGGATCAATTGAAACGGGGAAAAACAACAGTAAAGATGCCCCAAGACGTGGAGCCCTAAGTTTAAATCACATCCACTCCACTTATCACACGACGCAGGGCTTGTACTACGATGTAGAGATAACCCCGGAAGAGGAGGAGCAGCTCATCGAGCAAGTCGCCAAGAAGATCAACGAGTACGGTATGGATACTGCAGCGATTCTGCTTCTAGAAAGCAGCAAGCCCCTCGTCTGGGTTGGTGGGGAGATGGGGCGATTCTTCATCACTCCCTTCATTCCGATCGTGAGCGAAAAATGGGGTGTTAAAAGCGAAAAATTCTTCCTCATATTTGAGAAGCGCAGTAACATTGAACGGCTCCTCAAAAGGGTTGAAACCCTAGCTATAGAAACTGATAAGAAGAAAAAAGAGGAGAATAAGAAATCTGGGAGTGCTGAGGTTACTAAACCAGCATCTTCTGAAATCAATGTACCGACAGCCACATTATCTGCTGAAGGAGAGATACCAAAAAAAGAAGAGAAGAAAGGTTGGCGGAGATATCTTCCATTTTAGAGGGAAGATGATCTCTCCA
>CAZIAF010000006.1:0-28313 GCA_964537625.1 uncultured Candidatus Bathyarchaeia archaeon | reverse complement strand
GATGACCGCTGCCCCGAGTGCGGGAGCGGGAATCTGATCCACGATGAATACTCAGGTGAGATCATCTGCAGCGAATGTGGTCTCGTAATTAAAGACTCGATAATAAATGATGGGCCTGAATGGAGGGCTTTCACCCCCGGGGAGAAAGAGACTCGAAGCCGAGTTGGCGTCCCCATGAGCTTCGCAGTACACGATAAGGGGCTAGCAACTGTAATTGGCAGAATTGGGAAAGATGCATACGGAAGGGGTTTATCTCTCAATACCAAGCTCCAGATGCTCAGACTTAGGAAATGGCAGATAAGGTCACGTGTCCACAGTTCATCCGATAGGAATCTCGCCCAAGCCATGGCAGAACTCGACAGATTACGCGATAAAATCCGAATCCCCCCTTCGATTAAAGAGAAAGCAGCGCTCATCTATAGAAAGGCACTAGAGGAAGGACTCGTTAGAGGAAGATCCATTTCAGCCATAGCCGCTGCTGCCCTCTATGCTGCATGTAGAATAACCCAAACTCCAAGGACACTCAACGAGATCACTAAACAAAGCACCATCGAAAAAAAGGAAATAGCCCGCTGCTACCGACTCATTCTCAAGGATCTCAACATACAGATGCCTAAACCTAGTGCCCAGCTTCGCATCCCAAAAATAGCTGCAAAAGTCGGGATCGGTGAGAAAACCCAACAGACAGCTATTGATATCCTTCGAAGAGCAGAAAAGGTTCGGACCACCGCGGGGAAAGACCCTATGGGTCTAGCTGCTGCTGCTCTCTACATCGCATGTGTTATGAACAATGAGAAGCGAACCCAGAAGATAATAGCCGACGCTGCTGGTGTTACAGAGGTAACAATACGTAACAGGTATAAGGGATTAAAGGACGCATTGAGACTCAAGATATGAACCCATTTTTATTTGTAGAATCACATATATCTACGAGGACACATCCGTGTCTCTGAGGCGGGGAATGGAGGAGAAGGCTCACACCCTGATCTTGTGTGTCGATCAGGACAACGACATAGGCGTCAAAGCAAAGGTAGTTACACCCATTGTTGGCGTTAACGAAAACAAGGAGGCGGCAGCTAACCTCGCTATTGCAGACCCAGAGGAAGCAGACTCTAATGCCATGTTCGGAGCCGTTAAACTTTACCATGAGCTTTTAATAAAGTACCCTAGCGAAGTTTTCCAGGTCGCCACCATTGCGGGGTCGTCGAACGGTGGTATTGAGGCTGACCGGAAGATGGTTCAAGAACTCCAGAGTATTCTATTTTCGTTTCCAGCATCGGGTATAATTCTAGTCACGGATGGTTTTGCAGATGATATCTTGAAGCCTATCGTACAAAGCCATGTTCCTATAACCAGTGTCCACCACGTAATTGTAAAGCACAGCGAGCGAATCGAGGAGACCTATGCAGTTTTCGGAAAGTACCTTAAGATGATCATTGATGACCCCTACTACGCCCGGATCGCTTTAGGAGTGCCAGGAGTTCTTTTAATCATCTTCGGTTTTCTCATAGCCTCGAACCAGCTCCAGAACGCCGGATTGGCTGTCATATTCGTAGTAGGGGTTGTGCTGTTTCTGAAGGGTTTCGGCATCTATAATAAACTAGTTGAGATCAGACCAAGTTTTCCGCCACCAGAGGAGCAACTCATAACAGTCTCTCGATTGGTTGGTGCGGTGGTAGCTTTGGTTGGAACATACCAGGGGGTAAGTTCAGCGGCGATATACCTACCAACCCAGATACTGCCTCTATGGGATTTGACCTGGTGGGCTGGTATCCTGCCCATACTACTAAGCGTCTTTCTCCTTAGAGGAATAGATTTGATAATTCTCGGAGTAATGGTGATATTTGCTGGCGCTGCTGTATCTGACTACCTGAAGAAAGACGAACGTATAGGTCAACACATAGTCAGTATTGTAATTGCCTTCTGGATGTGGTTAATCATCATAGAGTCAGCGAAAATACTTCAGAAACCCGATACTCCTCTAAGCTTGACACACCCTCTGGTGTTGTACACAATCGCCAGCGTGACATCGACGATGATAATAGTTTTCCTCACCTACAAGAGGTATAAGCGTCTACCGTTTACTTAGAATCCATTTAGTCAAGGTTTTATCAAGGCAACGCGTGTCTACGTTGAAGCTGTATGCTCAAGGACCTCCTATCGACCCTAGGTATTTACAAGGTTTATGGTCGGTGGCTGAAGAGCCAGATTAAGGAGGAGGGAATGCCTCAGCACATAGGGTTCATCCTCGATGGTAATCGGCGCTGGGCACGGGACCAAGGTAAGGAACCTTGGGAAGGCCATTGGGTTGGAGGAGAACACGTAAAAGACTTCCTCGAATGGTGTCTGAACCTCGGCATCACATCCGTTACACTCTACGCGTTCTCAACTGAAAACTTCCAACGTAACAATAAAGAAGTAGAAGAACTTATGAAGGTCTACGAAAAAGCACTCCATGAGGTGCTCGCCTCAGATGTTCTCGAAAAATACAAAGTGCGAGTAAGTGCAATAGGCCGAAAGAACCTTTTACCCGAAAACCTGCAAAAGCTAATCGCGGAAGTGGAGACGTCCACAAAAGACAATACAAAATTCTATCTTAACGTAGCATTAGCCTACGGTGGGCGGGCGGAGATAGTTGATGCTACTAGGAAGATCGCCGTAATGGTAAAGGAAGGGAAGCTGGAACCAGAGAATATAGATGAAAAAATAATAGCGGATCATCTCTATACAGCCCATCTCCCCCAACAGGACCCAGACCTCATTATTCGTACCGGCAATGAATCAAGACTCAGTAATTTTCTACTCTGGCAAGCCGCCTACAGTGAGCTCTTCATCGTCGACGTATATTGGCCAGACTTCAGAGAGATTGACCTCCAGAGAGTTATAAGAAGTTACCAACAGAGAAACAGACGCCATGGCAAGTAACTAGAAAACTACCTCATCTAGCTTCCTCGGATGCCTCGTAAGTTTAATAGGGTCTTTCGCGGTAACGAGAACAGTATCCTCAATCCTCACCCCACAATAGCCGTGAAGATAGATCCCAGGCTCGTCTGAAACAATGTTTCCCACCTCGAGCTTCTCCACACTCCTCTGGCCTACAGTAGGTGGTTCATGGATCTCAAGCCCGATACCGTGACCGAGAGAGTGAATGAACTCTGCCCCATACCCAGATTTCTCGATTATTTCTCTAGCAACATTGTCGACGTATTTACAAGACGCTCCTGACTTCATCTCGTTATAGGCTTCCTCATTTGCACGTAGTACGGTTTCGTAGATCTCCACTTGTTTAGGATTCGGTCTTCCTGCTATGAATGTCCGAGTTATATCTGATCGATAACCCTTGTACGTAGCTCCAATATCCACGACGATTAAGTCACCTCGCTTGATCTTTCTATTCGTGACAGATGAATGAGGGTAAGCTGACCGGGGACCTGAACCAATGATGAAATCAAAAGCATGAGACTCGGCACCCTCCTTAGTCATAGCGTAAGAAGCCTCCGCAGCGAGAAAGTACTCCGTAACCCCTAAGGTTAGCTTTTCCTGAAGAGCATTCATAGCTAGATCCGCTAACCTTCCAGCCTCCTTAACAAGATTCTTCTCACCCGCATCTTTTACAACTCTCTGACTCCATATAATCTCATGATTCTGAATGAAGGTGATCTCTGGCAGCCTCTCCTTAAGTCGGTGGAGGAACCGATGAGAGAGGTCGTCGAAACCTACATTAATGCAAGAAGCTTCCCTCAAGTAGTCAGCGATTTGGGAGACTTGGTTTGTTTGGGATAAGATTTCCACCAAGCAACCTTGAGCTTGATCTTTTACTATATAGGAGTCAAGAGAGGATACAAGTAAAAGCGGATCGATGTCTGATGCGATCAAGAGGTGGCTACCACCCATGCAGCCCGTGTAATACCTTATGTTAGGGGGCCTCGAAACAAGGTAAGCGTCAAGTTGGTTTTCGCACAGTTTCTCTTTAAGTTTCGCGATTCTATAAGACATGGTATTTCTCTATAGAGAAGGTTTAAAAAAGCGACGAGTATGTTGTTTTCAACTGATGAGAGCAACCATTTCAGGAGTACGCGCACACTACTATAATCCCAGCCTAATACGTAGTAATACTATGATACAGGAGCCTATCTCGAACATTACCCTTGAATTGTTAACAGGGTTATGGTAATTTAAGCGATCGCCCAAGAGTAGTTGCCCAATCAGAAGACCCGTTCGAAAACCGAGTGTCCATCGTGACTAGAGGAAATAAAAAAAATGGTGTATATTAGTAAGATCCTGGTGAAGAACTTTAAATCATTTGGCGGTCAGATCAAATTAAATTTTCAACAGGGTTTTAACGTTATAACGGGACCCAATGGTAGCGGAAAGAGCAATATCATTGATGCTGTCCAGTTTGTCCTTGGAGAGCTAGCCTCGAAGAGGATGAGAGTCCCTGATTTCTCTGGACTAATCTACGATGGTGCAGGCGAGGCGGATCAGAACAAGCCGATGATATCCCAGGTAACCATCTACTTCGACAATACTACCAGGGGACTCGCCTCTGATCGGAGCCAAGTGAGTATTGGCAGGAAGGTGGATCGTGAGGGTAAAAGCGACTACTATCTGAACGGGAAACGCACAAGCAGGAAGGCGGTTCTTGATCTCCTTCACTTAGCCGGGATTGCTCCCGGCGGTTATAACATCGTCCTCCAAGGAACAGCGACTCGTCTGAGTGACCTGACTCCCAGCGAGCGTATGGACGCCCTCGAGGACCTCATCGGAATCAAGGAGTACGACGAAAAAAAAGCGGAGGCAAAGGGTCGTCTCACTGAGGCAGAAAGGAAGATAGAGATCGCTGCTGCCCGAATTGATGAGGTTAAGAAACGCGTTACTGAACTTGAACGACAAAGGAACGACGCATTACGGTTCAACCACTTGAGTAGAGAAGAAAAACGGCTAACTGCAGTGAAACTAAGTCTTCAAATTAGTCAACTTGAGGAGAAACTCACCGTACTATTATCACAGATGAAGGAGAGGGATGCTGAGGCGGTGAAGCTGGAGGAAGAAAAAGCTCTGCTTAGGGAGGAAAGGGAAGCAGCCCGCAATAGAATCGAAGAGTTCAATCGGGAAGCAGCTGAACGAGGCAACACAAAACTCCCTATGCTCAGATCCGACCTCGTCAGCAGGCAGACTCTCTGCACTGGCTTAAATAATAGACTCAGGGAAATCGAGAACCGCCTTAGACAGCTCTACAATCTCAGCAATGAGAAGGAACGTGAGATCAAGTCGACCGAGGAGGAGATAAACGAGCGGAAAAAGTCCCTCGAGTCTCTCATACCCTCAGAGGCGACACTCGCAAATCAGCTCCACACTAACCGGACAGAGCTTGAGGGTTACATAAAAACGATCAACAATACACGTGAATCAGCTGGTGAGAATCAGCAACGAGCAGAGCAATTATCGGAGAACCTCATCCCAATGCAGGAGAGTATTAGCGGGATCGAGATCGAGATCAATAGTCACAAGACTAGCGTGACTACATTAACCGAGAAAATAAAGGACCTCGAAATAAAAAAGACCGAGTACCTGAGAACTGTTGATAATCTCAAAACAAAACTCGGCGAGTTTGCATCCCTAAAGGTTCTGGAAGCACAGCGCCTCGAAGAGATGCTTAGTAATATCGAGGACCAAATCAAACGCCAACGGGAACTCAGGACTACCATGGAAAACGCGAATTTGCTGGCGAAGGAGGCCGAGACGACGATTACGGAATTCACAGCAAAGCGTGATCTTTGGAAGTATATCGTAGTCGAGGAACGGGCTCTGGAGCGCATTAGAGAAATAGGTGAGGCTGGGGCGCTCACAGGTTACCACGGTCCTGTTCGAAGTCTTATTAAAGTCGATCTTCCAATTCAACGCGCCGTTTATTCGGCAGCTGAGGGCTGGATTAACGCAGTTGTCGTCGACGATATCTCAGGTGTCCTCGAGTGCGTCGATAGGCTGAAGAAGACCAAGCTCGGGATGACCAAATTCATCCCCCTTGACCAGTTAGCTAAACCTGAGCCTATGCTGGAGATGACTTTGAGTGGCGTAGTTGGGCCGCTCGCGGACCTCATAAGGTGTGACGAGGCGTACAAATCCGTTGTATATCTCATTTGGGGAGACACTTACCTTGTCAAGGACGATGAAGCAGCGCTAAAAGTCGTTTCGAATGGCTATAGGGCAGTAACAACTACCGGTGATGTCTACGAGTCAGGTGGGGGCATTAAGGGCGGTTACTATCGAAGACCTCCCGACTACTCGAAACTTATCCCCGCAGAAGAATCTATTGACTCTCTCTCCAAAACAATCAAAGATCTCCGCCAGAGGCTTAAGACCCGTATGGTGGACCTTAAGTCGAGCGGCGGAAACCTTCGTGGCTTCAACTCGTACATGGATAGTTCGAAGGAGACCATTGTGAAGATCGACACCGAGGTCGTAGATACCAATGAGAGGATCGATCGCTTCCAGAAAATGTTAATACAAGTCGAGGAGTCGATCGCTAAGCTAACAGCGGAGATCGAGCGTGCACAAGGTCTGACAGTGACACTCAGCGAGAGGAAGCAGCTGATCCTTCAAGAGATTGATGAGTCTAAACAGGAGATCTCCCGTCTAAGAGAGATCAAGCCAAGCGATGTAACAAACCTCGAAATGAAACGAGAAGAACTCTCCCGGTTTGTCACCGAGCAGCAGGAAGGTCTTAATAAAATCCAAAACGAGATTGCTGTCCAGAGAGGTTACATCGAACGTATCCTTTCCCTCAGATTTGTCGAAGCAACCGAGCAAAAACGTAGAATACTTGAAGAGATCAATTTACTCGAAAACGAGCAGATACAGTCTAACCAAATCCTCATCGACGTGAACAGGGAGATAGAAACGGTTGAGAGGGATCTCGATACCGTCTCAACTGAAGTTGAGGCAACAAGCAAGGTACTAGATCAGCATCAGAAGACGCTCCGTATGATCAACCAAAGGACGGAGGATCTAGAAAGGCGACGCGAAGCTGAGGATAAAAGAATGAACCAGCTTAACCTCGACATCGAGCGGCTTAAGCTCCAGAACGAGCAGCGTCTCGACGAACTCGCTACTAATGGTTACGAAGATATGGTTGATATCACTGGTGTGGAACCTGAGAGGATCGACAGCCGTCTTCAATTAGTCCGCCAAGAGAAAAACAACATCGGCGCTGTCAACATGCTCGCCCTCGACCACTATGACGAATATATGAACAACTACAAGAATCAAAGTACAAGGATCAACGAACTCGAGCAGGAGAAAGCAAGTATTCTCAAATTTGTTGAGCAGATCGAGAAGGAGAAGACTGATCACTTCATGGCTGCCTTCAACGAGGTCTGCGAAAACTTCAGTAATCTCTTCGCCCGCGTCACCGGTGGTGGTGATGGCAGACTTGAGCTCCAAAAACCAGAGGACCCCTTTAGCGGAGGGGTTGACCTATATCTCCAGTTCCCTGGTAAACCGATGAGATTAGGAAGCGGCGCATCTGGTGGTGAAAGATCGGTTGCAGCCATAGCCTACCTTCTCGCTATCCAGAGGTTCCTTAAGGCTCCATTCTACCTATTCGACGAGATAGACGCCCACCTGGATGATATCAATATCAGCAGGCTGGCTGAGGTGCTTAAGGAGAATAGCAACGAATCTCAGTTTTTGATGGTCAGCCTGAAGGATGTGATGGTTCACAAAGCCGACAGGATCTACGGTGTTTTCGCGCAGGGTGGAAGGAGTCGAGTTCTAGCACTCCCGATGAGGGGGCAGCAGAAACTAGAGGAGACCACGCCTTGAGCGATAGGAAGGAGAAACCATATTATCTCCGCCAGCCTTGGGACATATTGTTCAGAGAAAATAAACTCGAAAAGATCAGCCCCTGGAGCATCAACCTAGTTCAGCTCTTAGCTAGCCTATTAGAGGAGATGGAACGTGTGGGCATCGACTTCAGGATCGCGGGAACTGCAGTGAATAGCTCGGTTTTCATATACCTGAAGAAAGCGGAGTTGCTACTCGCGATGGAAGAGCCACCCACACCACTTGAAGAACGCGGCGATGTCTATGTTCCTCCGCCAGTGCCTCTTCCCTTCAGGTTTGAGTTCACAACGACTTCTGTCCAGGACCTAATCAACGCCTTAGAGAGAGCATTACAAGAGGAGAGCAAAACTGGTGAACCGCCAAGGCTTCCCACCCTCCCAATTCCAATCCCCAACTTCCTCGATTTCGAACAGTATTTATTAGAGATCGAATCTCGGGCTGACGAGTTACTGGAAAAAATGAGAGCCTCAGCTGATGCTGGGACGGAGCTCCAGCTCAGCAGAATGATGGAAGGGATGCGCTGGCTGGAAGCGGTAAGGCTTTTCATGATGCTACTGTTCCTCGCCCAGAAAATGGAAATTGAACTCGACCAGGACGAAAATGAAACGGATGTAAAGATCAAGGTGAGGGCTAAAAACCTATGATGACCTATAAGGAAAGAAAAGAGATGAAGCTGACAGGATTGGAGGCTGCCTTATACTCGGCTGGTCGCCCCCTCAACATCGATGAACTTATGCAAGCCCTCGGGTCTAGATCGGATAAAGTGGTCAACAAGTTCGTTGACGCATTAGCGCTAAAGTTAGACGTCCGCGGGTGTGCCCTTGAGGTAAGGCGGTTATCTGGGAAGAGAGTTGTTATGCAGCTCAGGTCTCCATACAGCGAGATGGTCCGCCAGTTCACCAACAAACCCCTCCTCACCGTAGGTCCCCTTAAAACCCTTGGCTACATCGCCTATAACCAGCCTTTAGAGCAGGCTCAAGTTTTGGCTTACCGAGGTGTTCATATATATACGCAACTTAAGCAGCTGGAGGGTATGGCGCTGATAAGCAGAGAGCGAACCGAGAAAGGGATTGTTATAAGGACAACGCCGTTCTTTGCGGACTACTTCGGTCTTAGTCATGAACCGGAGAAGTCAAGGCACCAGATCATCGAGTTCTTCAGCAGTCTCCACCCGGAACTGATATCAGGAAACTAGCAAACCCTGGGAATAGGCTCCCCTATGGGTTTTCTCAATATTCTTGTACCTCCAACTAGAGTCTTCATAAGCACCATTCGTGGGTGGTCGGCTCTGACCTCCCCGATTAACTCTGCATCTCTGCCGTATTTTGTTGCTTTGATTGCCCTTAAAGTAGTCTCTGCTGTCTCAGGGGCAACACAAATTACCGCCTTACCTTCACATGTGATCTCGTAAGGGTCGAGACCTAACATTTCTGAGGCGGACCTAACCGCCTTTTTAACAGGTATCTTTCCGTCTTCTAGCCATATACTGACTTCAGATTTATAAGCGAAATCGTTAAGAGCTGATGTTAAGCCACCACGAGTTGCATCCTTCATTGCATGGACTTTGCCAGCCTCGAGTGCGGCTTCTATAGTTTCATTTATTGGTGAGACATCGGAAACAAGTTCTGTGCTGAATCTCAAACCTTCTCTTACACTCATAAGTGCGATGCCGTGGTCGCCAACAGTGCCGGTAACGATTACTTTATCGCCAGGTTGAGCCTGGCTATCGAGGATACGGGGCCCTTTGAGAATACCGATTCCGGTTGTGGAGATGACGACCCCATCGAGAGAGCCCTTAGGCATCACCTTGAAATCGCCGCTTATCACTGCGGTCCCTGCCTCCAAAGCCGCTTCCTCCATTGAGGCTACTATACGCTTCAAGTCGATGATTGGGTAACCTTCTTCGACGACGATGGAATCGAGAATTGCTACAGGTTTAGCGCCCATGACAGCAGTATCATTTACAGCGCCGGAAACTGCAAGCCTGCCTATGTCTCCGCCAGGGAAGAAAATTGGATCTACTGTATGTCCATCCATTGTAACAACCACCTCACAACCACCAACTCTGATGGAGGCACCATCGTCTAGTGCGTCGAGACCGATACCATCAAGGGCCTGTTTTCTTTTGAAACCTTTGAGGAAAAGTTCCCTAATGAGTTCGTCCATTGCAGAACCGCCTGCGCCATGACTAAGCTTGATGAACTCGTCTCCATTCATCGTCGTTCTCCCCTAGTTTAACACGAGGGGAAATATACCTATCCTAATTGGAAGCAAAGCGTGACATCATATCTTAAAAACCACACCTTTTTTATACCTCGCTCTCATCTACGGCTATAGCAACTAAGGCTCTATAGGAGGAGCAGAACATGGTTTGGAACGACGATCAAAGCAAACGTAAGGCGACTGGAGGCAAGAGGAGAGCCTACAGAGCACACCGCATACACGACATCGGCAGGTATCCGGTTGAAACAATTCTAGGTGATAATAAGGTCAAAAAGGTCTCCGGTCGCGCAGGCATTGAGAAGATCAAACTGGTAAAGGCTGCTGTAGTAAATGTCTCGGATCCCTCGACTGGAAAGACAGAGAAACTGGAGATTCTAGATGTTATTAGCAACCCTGCTAACGCCGATTATAACCGCCGCGGTGTAATCACGAAGGGGACGATAGTAAGGACCGAGAAGGGGTTAGCGAGGATTATATCACGTCCAGGTCAGACTGGTGCACTAAGCGCCATCGTACAAAAGTAGTAAACCTTTTTCACGGATAGCCAGTAAAGGCCTACAGGGTGATTAGTTATGAGATCAAAGGGTAAACTGATTTTATGGCCTATTTACTTCGACATTTCAGTTTCATGGGCAGAAGGCAGAAGAGTCGCGAAGAGCTTGGCCATCAGGTCTCCGAAGATAGATGACCTTGTGAAGGCGACTATTGCTGCTGGATTAAATGGTGAACCTCTGCTAACCGCCACCCATCCGCGTTATCCTTGGGTGAGAACAGGATACGTTCTCGTCAACTCGAAAGAGCCTAAAAGTAAAGTAATCAAGTTGATCGCCTCAAAACTTCCTCGAAGTGATTGAATCACCCAACGATTATTAAGCACCCCGAACTTCGTTTAACGCATGCCCAATAAAGACGACAATAATAAGCCAAAAAGTATAGGTACAGTAATGCACGTGTCGAAAAGCACAGGCCAACTTATAGTTCTGGCTAGAAATGAAGTGAGTATAGGTGACTTCGTCTATAATGGGAAGCGGAAGAGAGTGGGCGTCGTCTTCGACTTCTTCGGTCCTGTTAATGCACCATATATCGCAGTTAAACCTCACGACGAAGAACTATCGCAGCTCGAAGGCGTGGAACTATTCGTAGAGGATCGTAAACGTAATGTGAAAAGACGCTAGAAATTTTAATAACTGAATCTTACCCCAAGCATCTTATCGTCTCATTTCTAATCTCAGTATTTTTTAGGTTAGTAGTCAGCAACCGTTTGCGCGTTTGGTAACTCAAATTAAGCTAATAGATAGTCTCGGACTTCAACGGGTTTTAACTTCTTGAGGTATACTCTTGGAACTCTCCGTGATATGCCGCATGTGACTTCGTGTACGATTGTATCGAGAAGTTTAGCGGTTTCCTCGACGCTGGGGGCAACTCCACCTCCAAACAGGATAACTTCGTCTCCAATCTTAGCATCATTGTGGTCGGTTAGGTCGATCATACACTGATCCATGCATACATGTCCAATTACAGAAGCCTTTTTTCCGTTGATTGATGCCCAACCCTTGTTGGAGAGGGCGCGGCGATAACCGTCGGCGTAGCCGATGGGGAGGGTACCAATTATGCTAGGACGGTTGGTTGTATATGTTAGACCATAACTAATGCCGACGCCTTGAGTTACGGTTTTAACATTGGAAAGTCGGGCCTTTAGGGACATGGCAGGTTTAAGCATCACACTTACTGAGTTGGCAAAAGAGGATGGTCTGTAACCATATAGCATGATACCTGGGCGAACCATATCAAGGGCGTACTCGGGTAGATCTATGATGGCAGCACTATTAGAAACGTGTTTTATGGGAATGTCGACTCCCACTTTACTCAGCTCATTGAGGATCCAGGTGAAAAGTTTGAACTGACAACCGGTATAATTCTTATCTGTGTCGGAGACAGCGAAGTGTGTGAAGATGCCTTCGAGTTCTATATTAGGCATCTTTGAGATGATCTTGATAGCTCGTATGGTCTCGGCGTTGGGCTTGAAACCAAGGCGGTTCATGCCTGTGTCGATTTTAATGTGAACTATTGATTTGACCCCTAGTTTACCAGATGTTAAGTCTAAAGTATGGGCGTGACCGACGTCGTAGATTGTGGCAGTGACCCTGTTCGCGAGGAGATCGCCATAGGATTCGGTAGGTGTGTATCCAAGGTTTAGAATGGGGGAGTCTATGCCGGCTCGTCTGAGCTCTATAGCCTCGGTGAGATTAGCGACTCCCAGAGAGTCAGCACCGTTATTGAGAAAAATCTTGGAGATAGGAATAGCGCCATGACCATAGGCGTCGGCTTTAACAACTGCCATGATCTTTGTGCTTTTAGATGTGATTCGGCGAACTTCTCTGACATTATGAGTGAGGGCGTCGAGGTCGATTTCTGCCCAAACCGGCCGTATGGTTAGCCAATTATCCATGTTTTAATTATGGCAGTTCCCGCCATTATCGTTTGTCCTGATCCATTTTTTTTAACTAGTTGCTAGTTATTTTATGCGTTATGTCCACTGGTCGGGTGTTAATTATCCAGAACGACGCCACTGAGAATCTTTGTCTCTATGAGACTTTTCTCAAGGAGAAAGTTGAGGTTGATGTTGTCTACGCGTATTCCTTGAAAATAGAGGAGTCGTTCCCCGCGATCGAAGACTATTCAGCGTTTGTAGTTGGACCGACACCGATCTCTGCAAACGACGTGAACCTGCACCCATTTCTTGTGAAGGAGTGGGAATATCTTTCTAAGATAATTGTGAGTGAGAAACCTACTCTCGGCGTTTGTTGTGGGGGACAGATTTTAGCTAGGCTTCTTGGTGCAAAGGTTGTCCGGAGCCCAAGCAAAGAAGTCGGAGTTTACGCGGTTAAGTTGACGGAGCAAGGAAAATTGGATGATTTATTCAAGGGTTTCCCAATGGAGTTTCCAGTTTTTCACTGGCACAGCGAAATGTTTAATGTCCCACCAGAAGGCAGCCTTCTCGTCAAGGGCAACCCTTGTCCAATTCAGGCTTACTCTTGGCGGAGTATCAGGGGTGTAATTTTCCACCTCGAGATCGATCATAGGGAGGCGGAAAGGTGGGCGAATGCGTACCCGGCAGAGCTTGAAGCTGTAAGTAAGACGAAAAAACAGGTTATAGACGAATGCAGGGAAAGAGAGCCGGAGATGAGGCAACTAGCGGAGAGGCTCGTAGAGAATTTCCTTTTACTCGGTCAGTAATCTAAAACCTCTTCAGTTGATGTACCCGATAGTTACTCGGTTGGTGTTTCAAGCTTGAAGATAACTAAGGTTGAGATTATTCCAGTCAATCTCCCTAAACGGAAGGTATTGTCTCTTAGTCGCTATGGGAAGTTGGGGGAAGGAACTCCTTTCGAATTTATCCTGACGCGTGTACACACAGACGAGGGGTTCACCGGTGTCGGCGAATGCCCACCGCTTCCACCGTTATCGCCAGAAAACCAGGGAGTAGTGGCTGAGATGTTGCAGCGATGGATCTTACCTAACATTATTGGCATGGACCCTTTCGACCTGGAGGGGGTGTGGGAGAAGATGGATTACTGGGCACCTACGTATCCAATGGCGAAGGCTTCTGTTGACATGGCACTTTGGGATATAATGGGGCGGAGCTTGTGTGTGCCAGTTTTCAAACTACTGGGGGGAGGTTCGAACCCAAAGAAGATTCCCAACGTAGCATTAATTGGGATCGATACTCCTGCCCAAATAGCTATGGAGGGAAAGCGGCTTGTAGAGGAGGGCTACACCGGTATCAGGCTCAAGATAGGTCCGAAAAGAGATGTAGCCTGCGTCGAGGCGATGAGACGTGCAATAGGAGAGGATGTAGTGCTGCGTGTAGACTGTAATCAAGGGTATTCTGTTCGCGAAGCTATCAAAATGATCATGGAGATAGAGCAGTTCGATGTAGAGTTGATTGAACAGCCAACATTATGGTGGGATTTCGCCGGACTCGCAAAAGTAGCTGCGTCTGTAGACACACCGATTATGCCCCATGAGTCCCTATACTCAATGGCGGATGTGAAGACTCTCATTGATATGGACGCGATCGGTGTTTTGGGTTTAAAGACCTATAGACCCGCAGGCGGTATAACAAATGTAAAACGGATTTTAGAAATGGCTCGAGTGTTGAATATACCAACTTTGATGCATGATGACCTGGAGATGGGTGTTAGCTTGTCGGCTGCATCTCACATCATAGTGGGGTGTGGTAGGTCTATCACACAGAAGTGTGAACTCTCAGGCTATCCTGAGTGGATCTCAGAGGACATTATAATGAATCCGGTAAAGCTAGAGAACGGATACATTGCACCACCGAATGGACCTGGACTCGGCTTCGAACTCGACGAGGCGAAGATAAGGAAGTACACCACGGGTATAATCAAAGTTGAATAACTCGATCATACTTGTTTTTAATATTAATTATTTGAAAACAGCATTTTTCTCAATCTTAAATAAGTAACACGATCGGAAATCTTTGTTTCAGATACTACTATCCACTTTCTTGAATTGGAAAGTTTATTTAAATTATTGGATATGAGAAACTAATGAATCTTTTTATTTTTCGGTAATAATAACTTTATTAACGCGAATACCCAACTTATTCAGGCTGAGGAACTATCTGTTAGGCCTCTGTTGGACCAATTCTAACTGAACGCTCGAAAGGATTGACACCTTGGCTATTGGATGTGACTCGAATGGAATATACAGGAATAGTTATGAACTTCGGCATCGGAGCCAAAAAACAATATCCTCAGAGGTGCATAATAATGATCCCAGGAACAACTCCAAATGAAGCAAAAGGTCTCATTGGGTCAACAGTGTCCTGGCCCCTTGACAAACCCATTTTACATGGAAAGATCACAAGACCCCATGGAGTAAGAAGAGGGCATCTCATTGCCACTTTTAAAAAGGGTCTTCCGGGTAATGCTGTTGGTACAAGGATCAAGATAAATAAAAAATAGGCCTAGACATCGTGTACGCGTTCCTGATTCTGCCTGTATAGCAAGAGTGTAATGCCCGCTATGAACGCGTGCAGATTTACCGACGTATTTAATCTTTGTTCCCTCGAAGATTACTATACCGTCTTTAAGGAGACGATGTTCGGTTCCGAAGCCTACTGTGAAACTTCCCCTGATCCCGATAGGCATAGCTTACATAGATCAGGTTGCACGCTGGTAATTTATCAAATATTATACACTTAAAACGTATATATCCCATTGTTTTAAGATTAATTTCTTAATTATTCGTTTGCGAGTGCGAGCGTCTGATGATGATTGGGCGAACCTCTTCAAAACTTTAAGTTACATTAAGAAGATTAACTCGGAAGAATCTATCTTAATACATGAAAGATATTGCTTTCATTCTATATCCCGGTCTGACGGTTCTAGACCTCGTAGGACCCTTACAGGTCATGAATAGTATGTGTGAGAGGACAACTGGATTTAGAACGGTCGTAGTCGCTAAGGAAGAAAAACTCGTGGAAACGGACTTGCCCTTAAAAATTACCCCAAGCGGTACATTCCAAGATGCACGAAACCCCTCAGTGGTAATTGTTCCTGGAGGTGAGAGATCGACAATAAAGATGATGGGAGATAAAGAGTTCTTATTATATCTCAAATCAACGACTGAGACTGCCGATTATATCTGTTCGGTCTGTACCGGTTCGTTGATTCTCGGAGCCGCAGGGCTGCTCGAAGGACGCAAAGCTACCACTCACTGGGGATGCTATAAGATCCTTGAAAGGCTTGGAGCAAAATATGTCCAGAGACGTTGGGTTCAGGATGGAAAATTTCTTACTTCAGCTGGGGTATCAGCAGGGATTGATATGGCTCTATTTCTCGTTTCAAAGCTGACTAATGAAGCCACAGCGCGTAGCGTACAGCTTGGACTGGAGTACGATCCCGAGCCTCCCTTCGGGAGTATCAACTGGCAAAATATTGACCGAGATAGTCTGCTTCCATATTTCCTAGCTCAGATTCAGGAGTTGTTAAGCGACCAGTCAGACCTCATTAAGAAATTCAAGGATTTATAACCAATATGTTATAGCGTGCACCCCAATCAAAGCAAGGCTAAGCACTTATATTCCACTAATAATGCGCTAAACAACTAGGAGTCCAACAACAGTATTGTCCCTGGAACCTTGTACAAGAATCCTGGTAGGCGCAACCTTAATAGATGGAACAGGCCGCCCACCAGTTAAGGATAGCATCATTTTAATGAAAGGCGACTATATTCTGGCCGCCGGAAAGAAAAAAGAGATCCCGATACCAGACGGAGCGGAAGTTTACGATGTCACAGGTATGACAGTTCTCCCCGGACTCATAGATTCTCATTGCCATTTTCTGTGGATGGGCGTCAATATGATCCGCACCGTAAACATTAGGGATACTCCAAGCCTCAAAGCTGCTCTCGAAAGGATCAAGCAAAAGGCTAAAGAGACGAAGAAGGGGGATTGGGTTTTAGGCATCGGTTACGACGAGAGCAAGTGGCCTGAGAACCGGTACATTACAAAGAATGACCTCGACTTTCTTAGCATGGATCACCCCATGATGATTACTCGGATCTGTGGCCACCTCGTCAGTCTCAACACCAAGGCAATGAAAATCGCTAGCATCACCCATACTACCCTCGACCCCCAGGGCGGAAAAATCGATAGAGGCAATGATGGTGAACCCACCGGCATTCTCAAGGATTGTCGTTACCTAGTGGAACCTTATATTCCCGCCGTCACCGAGGAGATGAATGTCGAGGGGTTAAAGATCGCATCAGATCATGCTCTACGTCTAGGTTGCACCAGTATAGGCGACGCAGGCTTAGGAGCGGATGGCCTACGCGCCTATCAGAATGCGTTCGATAAAGGTTACCTTAAGACACGTGCGTATATTATGCTTAACGACACGGTCCAGAAGCATAGTTACGATCTCGGCGTCCGAACCGGTTTCGGCAATGACATGATCAAGATTGGTGCCACCAAGCTTCTAATGGACGGGAGCTTGGGAGCTCACACCGCCGCCCTCTTCGAGCCATACACAGACGACCCTGCTACTAAGGGTCTCCTCATGATGCCCGAGGAGGAACTCGACGAGAAGGCTAAGAATGCTCATAGGAACGGTAACCAACTCGCTATACATGCAATCGGCGACTACGCTATCGAGTGTGTAATCAACACCATCAGTGCTGTTCTCAAAGATAAACCTCGAAAGGATCATCGCCATCGTATAGAACACTGCGAGGTACTCACCGCTAATCAAATTGAGCGCATTAAAGAGCTCGGTATTGTTCCCGCCGTCCAACCCAACTTCGTTGGCGAATGG
Organism: uncultured Candidatus Bathyarchaeia archaeon; assembly: GCA_964537625.1. GTDB lineage: Archaea > Thermoproteota > Bathyarchaeia > TCS64 > TCS64 > UBA8941. The sequence goes on along the minus strand of CAZIAF010000006.1, from coordinate 10,899 downwards.
GCTGGCCCCGGAAGCATGTATGAGCAGCGACTCGGCGAGGAACGAAACAAGCTCAACAACCCATTCAGAGTGCTGCTTGATGAAGGTATAACGGTAACTTTCGGTAGCGATGGTATGCCATTTAACCCAATCTACGGCATATGGAGTGCAGTAAACCACAGTATAAAGGAGTCTAGGATTAGTCTCGTCGAAGCCGTCAAATGTTACACCTACAACAGTGCATACGCCAGTTTTGAGGAGGACTTGAAAGGCAGCGTCGAACCCGGTAAACTAGCGGACATAGCGGTTTTAGACAGGGATCTTACAGAGATCCCACCTGAAAACATTAGAGAAGCAAAGGTTTACATGACTCTCGTCGCAGGTAAGATTCTTTACCACAAAGGTCTCTAATTTCTACCATAAACAGCAATTATGCGGAGTCTATTCTAGTTTTCGTTACGTAATTTTCGTATCGCTTTCTGGCCGATAGGGCAAGCGTCCATACATATAGTACACTCCAAGTAACTGTTACTTGAAGGGCGGATAGTGAGTTTCTCTGTGAGTGTACGCGTCTCAAACACGACGTTCTTTTCCCTCTGGGTTCTCAGCTGCATAAGCCATACACAGGTTAATATCAATCCTGTAAGGACGGAGAGCGGCTGAAGGGCATGCTTTAATGTATTTATCACAGTCGTGACATAAATCGCCTTTAAAGGGTTCATCAAAGTCTAACTCTGTGTTTGTTAAGATTGCCATCAACCCAATTCTCGGTCCCAGTTCAGGATGAATGAGTAAAGTATTCTTGCCTTGACAGCCTAAACCGCATTTGATTGCGGTTGTCTTCATGGGTATCGACTCAGTTATTACGGCCTGGTATCCCTTTTCCCGCAAGAACCAAACCAGTGGCCACGCCTTTGTTTGTGAGATCTGGTAGATCATATAATACCCCTCAATACCCTCCTCTGGGGGTAGACCGTATCCCTTCCACCGAGGAGAATCGATCTGTATATAGAATGCCTTATCCCAAGCGTGTAGAACCAAAATGATCACTGATTTTGTGGTCAACAGGATCTCATCGGGGCTGAGCAGATTTTTCACGTCTGCTATCCATCCGTGAGGAAGATCGCGCAGTCTATCTGGTGAAGTTATTCCAATTGCTTTGAAGCCAACTTCAAACGCCTTTCCGTAATTTCCTTCGTTAGCGATTCAATTTTAAGTCTCTCTTTTTCCCCTATGTGCGACGAATTGTCCGAGCTTTTTTCACCTCATTTGTTAGGGAAGATAAATATTTCATAAAAAACGATGAAGCCACCAATTAATGCAAGAGGTAAACCTATGATTGCCCCGATTAGGGTAATAACTAGAATCAAACCGAGAATTAGTAAAAGAGATCCCAATAAAATATTTTTCTTTCTCATAAAATTTACATCCAAGAATAATTAATGATAATTAGGATATATAATTATGTGCACCCGTAAGAAATCAGTCTATTGTCTCGATTGCTTCAAGCTGCTGAATATAGTCTTGTTCAAGTCCGTGTTCTTTCGCCCCTTTAATCATGAGATCCAGATACTTCCTCATAGGTTTGAATGGTCCTCGGGGATTCGTAGTCCTATATGTAACTGCCTTCATAGGCATCCCCAATTCATCAACCACAAAGATTGTCTGACGGTAGTATATTCCCTCAGGAACCCCCTCAATGCTGTCTAGATGTTGAAGTTCTTCATTGGAGACATCATAGAGAACGCCTCGAACCAACTTAGCTACCGCGGGCTCAATGCCAGTGACACCCCCCTTGTAAGTGCGACTGAGGAAATTGAACTGAACCTCCCAGTTTGGAAGAATAGCTTTCCCAACGTAATGTGCCTTTGGGCAGTGTCTTTTTAGAGTTTCAGAATCGAGGAATGAGCCATAAGAGAAGTATAGCATAGAGCTGAATTGGCTTAGATGTTATTAAAAGCATTTCTTACTTGAAGAGCAGAACTGACTAATTAAGCTCCAATTCACACGCGTGTTTGGTAAAAAAGCATCAATCTGAAAAAGGTTTACAAAACACCTCGTAGCGCTAAAGATCTTGAATTACCTCATTTCCTCCGATGTAGCTTCCACAAGTTACCTTTTTCTATCTCAAGTCGAGGTTAGTCTCTTAAGTTGTTTTTTCCCCGAGGATGAATCGATTGTACATCCAGGTTGTATGCCGTGGAGTTAGCTCAACTCTCATTTGATCTCCCTCCTCGGGGTGGGTCCCCTGGTACGTCATACCGGATGCGATATACCACTCTCTGAGGTGACGGCCTTTCTCATCATATTTCTCGGTATGGCACGTAAAGTTGCTATAACCGTTTTCATAGCAGTAGATGTGAACTAGTGTAAACAGGCTGCTTCCAACCCCTTTTCCCTCAACGATGCTAGCGAGGGTATCTCCATAGTAACCACCCACGAGATCTGGATCATCGTATCCAAAAAAGAAGGCGACGAGTCTCTTGCCCACATGCAGCGTTAGAAGGATGAAGCCTTTCCTCCTAGCTCGTTCAATAATCTCCCACCTATCATATTTGAGCTCATCCCTGAAAGTAAGGGACTCGATTTCTGTAATCTCATCTGTTAGTTTGGCATCTATCACTAAGTTGATCCCAATGTAGCAGGATTCACCGAAAAGATGTGTAAGTCTATCCTCTACCTGCCTAACTGCTTCCTCAAATAGGGGAGGCTCCTCTCTCATTGAGGAGTTACTGGATATCGTAGCGCTTAAGGGCTGCGTCGACGACTTCACGAATCATGTCATCAAAGCTCCATCCGCCTTTCAACCACATGAAGGGGTAAAAACTATAGTCGTCTACGGATGGGTCACAGTCGATACCTGGAAGGGGGTTGATTTCAAGGAAGTAGAGCTCACCGCGGCTATTGTATCTGAAGTCGAGGCGACCCCAGTCGTAGCAGTTCAGAATCTTCACAACTTTGAGTGTATTCTCCTCAATCTCCTTCTTCAGTTTCGCTGGTATCTTAGCAGGGCAGATATAGTTGGAAGAAGTGTCATAGATGGTCTTTACTTTCTGGCCAAGCACCGTGCCTAGTTCGGGGGCAATTTTACTAAAATCCATCTCGAATATAGGGAGAACCTTAGGCTTCTCGTCGCCTATGAAGTTACCAACGATACCGACACTGAATTCACGACCGTCGATAAACTCCTCAGCGAGAATTCCTTGATTATAGATTTTCAACATCTCCCTGAGTTTCTTACGAAGTTGTATCTCGTCGTGAACAACGTTATCGATATTGATGCCCATGCTGCTTCCCTCGTGGCTGGGCTTGAGAATGATCGGGTATGTGAGCTTAGGGTCAAGATCGTCATTCTGGTTATAAAGAACCATAAAATGGGGCGTACGAATACCGTGCCACTCGATTATCTTCTTGGTTGTTGGTTTATCGAGGCTGATAGCGGTCGCCATAATTCCGGCACCTGTGTAAGGAATTCCGAGCATCTCGCAGAAGGCAGGAACTTGACTCTCCCTGCTTTCACCGCGTAAACCCTCAGCTCTATTCAGGACAAGGTCAGGTTTGAGTTTCGATAAGGTATCGAAGCAGGTTTCGTCAGCCTCGATGTGGAGATAGTTGTAACCTGCAGCTTCTATACCATGTTTAACCAGTTCGATTGTATGCTCGGGTTCGTACTCAACTTGGAACTCTCCCTTGTCTAGACGAGTGTTACAACAGAAAGCAACTCTCAGTTTACGTCTAGGGGACGTCCGCGAGGACCTCCTTGTATATACTCATTGTCTGATTTTTGATGTTTTCTGGCATTGTGATTGCCTCGTGGATGCCGAAGAAGGTCTTGTAGAGTTCGTCTTCTCTGCCTTTCGCCTCTTCAAGGAATCTTTGCTCGAACTCTAATGTGAGGGGACTCCTGTCACCATTTTTCCAAGCAAGATAAAATGCAAAGAGTTGTTCATCGCGGCCTTTCCCGGTGAGGGCATATGTGTTGATATCACTCCCACCGAATAGACTGAAGTACTCTTTGCAGTCCTCTGTTAGCATGTTCCTATCTAGACCTACAGTTTTCGGATTGTATCCGCTCGCCTTTACAAGGAGGTACATCTTGCTGCAGACGCTGCAGCTCATACACCATCGGGTATCTCGACCAGCCTCAGTCTCAACGAAGCAGCTCATGTGATATTTTGCCACCTCAGGGTATCGTTTGTATAAGACGTATACAACTGCTATGTCATTGAGGGGTTCAATAACGCTCATTGTTCGGACACCGCCATTCGTTAAGAGTCGGGTGATTACATCGATGTTAGTTGTCCACTTGTGGCTTTGATCAAAAGCAGGGTAGCAGATGTAGCCTTCGCGGTCATAATAGTATTCTGAGCAGCTCTGCTCGTTGCCGAAGAGTATGTACTTGGCTTGGAATGTATTAGCAATTGGAAGCAACATCATTGCGTATTGGGTGTTCTGGAGTCCCCAGCCGATCTCAGTTTTACCGACGCCAAGACGGATCCCATCTCGAAGGTGACCTGTTGTATGGATTATCTTGTTCAGCTTGACGTTGAACTCCTTCTCAAACTCCTTTGCGAGGACGTCCTTATGCTTCTCCTCATATAGAAGCAGGGGTTCAACGACATAAGCTGCCTGCGGATTAAGACCAAGTTCCTTGCAGACAGCCCAGGTCAGCAAACTGTCTTTCCCAAAGCTGAGGGCGACGACAGAGCTGTCATCTTTGCTCGGCTGCTTATACGTGGGGAACTTGATGTCGTTATCCTTGAACTTGATCTTGAGGTTCATAAACTCCTTCAGGAGTTCGCTGGTGCTTGTACCGTCAACGTCTGCACAGCTGGGTAGATCCATTATTAAGTTCTGGAAGAATTGGGTCTGGAAGAATGGAGCCGAAGTATTGTATCTTAACTCGTTCTTCCGTAGGGTTAGAGGGAGATGAACGGTCTCGGCGTAGACGAGGTTGTCGAATAAAACATCCTTTGCTTCCTGGGGGTAATTCTTCCAGAAACCGTTAGGGTATTTTACTACATACCGTGATCCGCGGAGATTGATTTCATAACCCGTCTCTATCTGTCTCGCTTCGATGGAGAGGCTCGACACTATTTACATACCTGCGTGGACTTTGTATCCAGATGCGATAATGATAAGTGCTTCTTATTATTGCTTATCATTGGGTTAGAGTTAGATCTTGATAGCAATGTTGCAAAACGAATTAATAAGTCACGGGATTGGTGACACGATATTTACACGTTCACGTAATATCGAAATATTGCTCGGATACAACAAGATTTACTTGAAATTCGAGGGTGGCAATCCTACGGGAACGATGAAGGATCGTGCAGCCTACGCGTGTCTCAAGGTTGCTAAAAAGAATGGGTACAGAGAGCTTGCAATTGCCTCATGTGGAAACTTCGGAGCCAGCTTCGTTAGCCTCTCCAGATTATTCGGCATAACTACTAATGTATACATCCCCGATAGATATCATACTTCGCGAATTATGGAGATGGAGAAGCAAGGTGGTATCATCCATAGAGCGCCTGGAACATATGAGGAAGTCGTTGTTCTCTCCCAGCTAGAGGCTAGAGAAAAGGGCTGGTATGATGCAAACCCGGGAACCTCTACAAACCGCTCCGCATCACTCGATGCTTATGCAACTATCGCTTACGAGATTGTTGAGAGTATGAGTGGAGCGCCGGATGTTGTCGTGGTTCCTACCAGTAATGGAACAACACTGGCGGGAATAAATCACGGATTCATAAACCTTTTAAAAATTGGTAAAATTGAAGCGCTGCCGAAGATGATAGCTGCTAGTACGGATGGGGGCAACCCGATCGTGACGAGTTTTCTTAACGATAAGAAGAAAATCGAGGATCTGAGGGCAGACGAGATTTCTGAGACTAATGTAAATGAACCATTGGTGAGTTGGAAGAGTCTCGATGGGCAGGAAGCTCTCGATGCTATTAGAATGAGTGAAGGTTGGGCGACCAGCGTATCTGATGGGGAGATGAATAGTTTTTCAGATATTCTGATACGTGAGGAAGGGCTGGCGGTTCTACCTGCATCGTGTGCATCACTTGCAGCGCTGACGTATTATGTAAAGAAGAAAAAAGTGAAAAAAGGGTTAAGCCTCATCGCCTTTCTAACTGCGAGACGCGTCTAAGCTCGTATACGCGCAAGTTTCTTGTCGACAGAGTCGAGACCTAGTTTCTTTAACTCCTCGGTTGTAGGGATTCCGTGTTCGTCCCAGCTCATCGCCTTGTAGTACTCGAGGACGTATCCTTCAATCTCATCGTGAGTCTTGGTCTTCCCCTTATGGGGACCAGTTGGAAGCGGTTCATAGAACCGCTTCGGGTTGACGTCGTCCTTCCACCCCTCCCATTTAAGGTCAGGTCCGCCGAGAAGAAGAGCTGCACGTTGGATATCGATTATCCTTTTTGCATCAGTCGCATACCATGTCTCGCGATTCATAGGCCAGCCGCGAACGGCGGTATAGAACTCCCAGAGCTTATCACGTGTACCGGGTGGATAAGTGTTGAAGTTGCACTGTACGCCGCTGTCGTTAAGGATTATGGTCAGCTCGCTGTTGGGGTGGTCTATGGGGAGGTATGCACAGCTTGTATGGTCACCACCTTGGACGCTACAGGCATAACTCATAGCATGAGGGTAATCAAGGCCGCTTCGGATACCATGCGCCCCGAGAGCCATTCCTTTCGCTGTGACATCGAACATTGAGAGATCGACCCCTTTTTTTTCGCTTAGAACCTTGGAAGCGATGTGGGTACCCTCCGCTAGAATGTTGCCTATCCCTTTTCTCTCTACGATGAGATCGATGAGCTTGGCGAATGCATCAGCGTCGCCCCATTTAAGCTCGAATCCAAGCTCCTTTTTCGTTATGATACCGCGTTGGTAGAGCTCAGCAGCGAACCCGAGGACGTTCCCGCTTTGGATGCCACAGAGGCCAGTGTCGTCGACTAGAGCGCTGAGGTACACGTTCTCCTCGGGTGTGAAGATGCCGAGGTTTGTTCCTTCGTAGGCCATGAGTTCGTAGTCTGGGTTGTCGGTGATGTAGCCTTTGTATTTGCCTATCTTTGGGGTACTAACTTTGAGGCAGGCTGTGGGGCAGCCGAAGTCTGCCCAATAGCGTTTTATCCAGACCCGTTGCTCATAGCACTGGCAACCTTGGGTCTTCTCATCATGCCACTCTTCTTGCCAGTTTCTTATGGGCTCTGCGCTCAGGGTATAGCCAGCATGAAAGCTGAACCAGCTGGTCCCCCAGCGGCGCCTCGCATCTGTCTTAAGGATTAAGGAGTTTATATCGGCGATCATCTGATAGGTCTTCTCCTTATTGAAAGGATCAGGTAATGGGCCGTGGCCCTTTGCCACGAGTGCTTTTAGGTTCTTGCTACCCATGACGGCGCCGTATCCTCCATATCCTGCAGCATGACTGAGTTTACCGAGAACGGCGGCGATACGTACCCGTTTCTCGCCCGCCGGGCCGATATAGATGCTCTGTGGCTCCTTCGATAATCGTTTCCTTTTATGTTTCCCGTCTAGTAGTGTTAACCCCTCTTTCCTTATTTCACGTAGGAATTCGGTGCTTTTCATTCCCCAAAACTTGGAGGCATCCCTGATCTCTAGACTTTCATCGGTCATCCATAGGTAAGCAGGTTTGGGAGAGCAGCCAGATATGATTACACCGTCGATCCCGGCGCACTTCATCTCGATTGGGAGCTCGCAACCGATGCTGCTACCAACTATTCCCATAGTCTGTGGCGATTTTCCGCTGACACTTAGCCTAGCTCCTGGCCAGTAGCCGGTTAGGGGACCAGTGAAAACTGTTAGGATATTCTCTGGGCTAAGTGGATCGACTTCCTCCCACTTAGCACCTAGACGATCCCAAAGGAGCTTCGCAGCTAAGCCTCTGCCACCGAGGTAAAGGCGAAGATCCTCGTCGCTAAACTTGTGCAGTTTGACTTTTCCCGCTGTAAGATCAACATTATAGAACTTGCTCGCATATCCTCTCATCTTAAATCAGTTCCTTCCCCTGCTCACCGAACATGTTGATTGCGAGGTTCTTCGCCGCCTCTTCGGGAGGCTGAGCATAAAGCCTGTATTGGCTGCCTGGTTCTCTAGGTGCCAAATAGAGGCAATTGAAGCGCGCCTCGGTACAAACCTTGACGCATTGCGGGTCACCATCGCAGAAGTCGCAGATGACAGCATAGCTCTCGGTAGGGTGTATACTCGGGACATGACCGGGGCAAGCCTCCACGCAATTCCCACAGGCGATGCACTTCTCTCGGTCAACCTTAATATTCCTCATCTCGGGGTCAACGGAAAGTGCTTGGACGGGACACGATCCAACGCATGGCGAGTCTTCACATTGGGCACAGAGATGAGCTACCTCTACTCCTGGGAACGGCATGAATATCCTGACACGGGACGCCTCAGGCCAGATCTTACCCTCATGCTTGATACTACATACAATCTCGCATCTTCGGCAGCCACTGCACTTGGCGTGGTCCCGCATAATCCAGAATGGCTTCGGGACGTACAACCTTATTCTCTAAACCTGATTTCCTGAGTATTTAAGCGTCCATGGTACAGGATTCAATTGATGCCCTCCGTATTCGAGTTGCTCCACCCCCTCATCAAAGAGACACTGCGGTCCCTCAAGATAGTAGAGCCCACGCCACCTCAGGAAAAAGTGATTCCCCCGATCCTAGCGGGGGAAAATGTCCTCCTAATCGCCCCCACGGCTAGCGGTAAGACTGAAGCTGCACTCCTCCCTATCTTCGATGCTTACATGAGAGAGGGTGATAGAAAGGGCATCAATATTCTTTACATAACACCGCTCAGAGCGTTGAATCGAGACATAGACAAACGGATGGTAGCATGGGCAGAGAGTCTTGGTATCGACGTTCAGATCCGCCACTCGGATACAACTCAGAAGCAGAGGCGAAGCCAGCTTAAGAAGCCACCCCAGATGCTAATCACGACTCCTGAGACACTCCAAGCTATGCTCGTAACTAAAGACATGAGAAAGCACCTCGCTTCGGTAAGATGGGTTATTATTGACGAAATTCATGATCTCGCCGCCTCAAAGCGGGGTGCCCAACTCACAATAGGTCTAGAGAGATTGAAAGAGATTACCTCTAAATCACCTCAGAGGATCGGACTATCCGCAACAGTGGGCAACCCCGAAACAATAGCAATCTTCCTCGGAGGAACTCAAAATGTCAAGATCGTCGAGGTCGCTGTAGACAAGAATTACATTTACAATGTCGAATACCCTGTGCCCATTGAAGAGGACTTTGATCTAAGTAGTGATCTTAATACGACCCCCAGTGCGGCTTCACGCCTAAGGATGATACGGGATCTTGTAAGATCTCATAGGTCTACGTTAATATTCGTCCAAGGACGCGGTCAGGCGGAGAGTCTAGGTTACAAACTAAGCCTACTCGACTCAGGCATCGAGGTCCACCATGGTAGTCTAAGCCGAGAGCAACGCCATATCGTCGAGGACAAATTCAAGGCTGGAGAGCTCAAGGCAATCGTCGCGACGAGTACGCTCCAACTTGGAATAGATATCGGTAATGTCGACCTAACCATTCAATACAATAGTCCCCGTCAGGTTTCAACTCTTATCCAGCGTGTCGGGCGAGCGGGTCACAAAATCAGCAATATCTCTCAAGGCATACTGGTGACTGCATATGGTGAGGACGCCATCGAGTCAATTATTGCAGCTAGGAAGGCGAAAAAGAACGAGATAGAACCCACTGAGATACATATAAATCCATTAGATGTACTTGCTCACCAAATAACGGGTATGACTCTCGAAAGTGGCGAGTCGAGTCTAGAAAAAATTTTTTCCATTATAGTTAGTGGTGCTTATCCATTTATGAATCTGAGCCGACGCGACTTTGATGATACCGTCGCGTTTCTCGATGCAATTAAGATAGTGAACAGGAGAGGAGATAAACTAGAGAAGACTAAGAAAGGGCAGAGATACTACTTCGAGAATCTTGGTATGATCAATGACGAGAAACGCTATCCTTTCATCAACGTCGTTACAGACAAGGTAATCGGTACAGTAGGTGATGAGTTCTGGACTCTGCGTGCTAGGGTCGGGTTAAATGTTATCCTTCGCGGTCGCGTATGGAAGATACTTCAGATAGATGAGGATGAGGGTCTTCTATTCGTTTTACCTAGTGACGATCCTCTCGGAGCTTTACCTGGCTGGGATGGTGAACTCATAGGAGTAGCTAGAAGCATAGCTGAGGAAGTCGGAGACCTTCGAGAAGAGATCGCCTTACAACTAAGAGATAAAGGGCTGGATAATACGGTAAAAGAACTCTCTAAAGAGTTAGGCGTCAATGAAAACACGGTTGAGGTTGCAACAAAGGAGATCGAAGCCCAGATCAGTCGAGGTTTCCCGATCCCTACCAAGAATTTGATCCTCGTTGAGTCTTATGACCGCTACATCATCATTCACACAGCTTGGGGTAGTAAGGTCAACACAACTCTCGGCTGCGTCCTCGATGCCACTCTCAGCGAACGAGACCTCATTCTCGGTTGGTCGAGTGATGCCTACCGTATTCTCATCGAGACTCCCCAAAAGGTCTCTAAGTATGACGTTGATGATATAATCAAAACTCTCTCCGACCTCACCTCAGAGAACACGGAAAAGATGTTCTCTGAGTATATGGAGGCAAGATTCCCTTATGCATATAACATGAAGTTTATAGCTGAGCGTTTTGGCGCTATACAACGCGGCAAAGCCTTAGGTGCCAATGCCCTCAACAGGCTCTACCGTCGTTACAAGAATAGCCCAATCTATAAGGAAGCGTTACGCGAAATATACAAGGAGAAGCTTGACCTCTCCTCACTGAAGGACATCGCTGAAAGAATATTTTTACGTATTATACA
>CAZIAF010000005.1:0-30103 GCA_964537625.1 uncultured Candidatus Bathyarchaeia archaeon | reverse complement strand
GAGTATGCGAAGGAGCATCCAGATTTTATGGTCTCTTCGCCGGTGTTAGGTGCAGAGTCGAGAAGCGTCGCGTCTCAATAGCCTTATCCCAAGTTCAACCTTATTCTTAATCGTGAAATGTTTTGGTGGATTTAGCTGAGATTCAAGCCGCCTACTACCTGGTGGCAGCCACAGGAGTACTAGTAGCGCGCGCGTTTTATTTCAAAATATTACTATTATTTAAAGAAATTATTCCAATAATTATGGATTATTTACCAATAACAATATAGAATAGTTAAAGCAGAGCCAAATTTGGGTTCAACCAGAAGTGGACCTTAGCTCCTAGGTGAGGAGCTTAACAAAGTCGCTGAAAGAGAAGAGGCAAGAACATGAAGTATATGCTACATTGGGAGATTTGTCCAGAGGACATGGATAAGGTTATACCTCTCTTCCAGAAAATGGCGGAACTGAGAGGCACAAAAGATTACCCTAAGGCACTTGGGCCCGTGTACAATTTCTCAGGGGAGATGAGTGGGTTCACATTATACGAAGTCGATGACCAGCAGCAGATTACTAACATGTACTTCCACTATCATCCCCTATTGAAAATGACTTGGAAGCCTATTATTGAAACGAATGGCACTGTAGCTACTTATTTAAAACATAAGAAGTAGCTTGAAACACATTGAAAATTCTTCTCCCTTTTTTATTAGTCCTCTTCGATACTCCGTAGTATGTACGCGCACGCGATGATAGTCATGATATATGCACAAGTGTTCCTTTACGTTTTTTTGCCAAATTTTTAAACTCGCATCAACCATCCTTTATTCATGTCTCTAGGTATTAGAGGAAAATTCGTAATCGGCTTCGACGGTACTGAACACAGGATCATACGCGACGGCGTAGTCATTATAGAGGGAAAAAAAATCAAGCAAGTCGGCAAGAGCTTTGAGGGCAGCGTTGACAGGTGGATTAATGCGCCAACATGCATGGTGATGCCAGGCTTAATAAATACCCACATCCACGCCGCGACTGCGCCAAAGGATAAGGGCTTCATCGATGATACGGGGGCCCGTCACTTCTACATGAGCAGTTTAGGCGAAAACCTAACAGCTCTCGGCCAAGCTATGCGAGATTCTGACTATGAGATATTCAGTAAATTCAGCCTAGCTGAGTGCCTAAAAAGCGGAAACACAACAATCGTTGAGATAGGGATGTTATCCAATCTCAGCGCCGAAAAAACGGTCAAGACCGTGGAAGACATCGGGATTCGGGCTACTGAGGGCCCAATAATCGCCGACGGCGTCTGGGAGAGGAGTCAAGCAGCCGACATCCGCACCAGATGGCTAGACTTCGATGCGGGGCTTGCGAAAATAGACGAGGCTGAGAAGTTCGCGAACCGATACCGAGGCGCCTGCGAAGGCAGACTTATACCCGCTTTATATGGGGATACAGTTGACAAATGCAGTGCCGACCTCCAAAAGGCAATAAGGGCGAAAGCGAATGAACTCAAGGTCCCCATCACAATACATGCCGGACAATGGGTCGTTGAGTTCAACAACATGATCAGGATGTATCGTCGAACCCCAATGGAATTCCTCAACGACACAGGGCTTCTCGGCCCCGACGTCATAGTAGGTCACGGATGGGCTATAGCCGGCCACCCTCTAGTTGGTTATCCCCCTGTGGAAGGTGGAGACCTGAGGATCTTGGCTGTGAAGGGCGCCACTGTTAGCCATGACCCCCTGGTCTTCGCTAAGCGAGGTAACAAGATGCACAGCCACACAGTCTACCTCAAGGCAGGCATCAACGTAAGCATAGGCACAGACACCGTGCCTCAAGACCTCCTCAACGAGATGAGGATCGCAAGCTATACAAGCAAACTAGCAGATTGGGACTGCCACAGCGGAGCGAGCAAAGACATCTTCAACAGTGCAACTCTCGGTGGAGCAAAGGGCCTCGGAAGAAGTGATCTTGGACGTCTTGCACCCGGTGCCTTCGCAGACATCGCTATAATTGATATGGAGACCTTTAACGGCGTCCCCTACCGCGATCCAATCAAGAACCTCATCAACAGCAGCCAGCGGAGCGATGTCAAATGGGTGATCGTTGACGGCAAGGTTGTCGTCGAGGAGGGGCAGCTCACAACAATCGACGAAAAGAAGCTGCTTAAAGACACACAAAAAGCCGGAGAAGCTATATGGGGCAGGATCCCCGAACACCACTATCTAAAACAGTCAGCTGATGAAGTTTCTCCGCTGAGCTTCAGACTCTGGGAAGGATAAAACTGACCAACTAAATGCACGCACATGAGAATCTAATTTCGCCTAAGCTTTCATATCTACAGCATTCTTCCTATAAAACCCGTGTAAATCTTCGATGAGATGTATTTAGTAGAACTACTTTGACTCTTTGAAAGCTGTTGCCCCTAGTTGGAAAGCCTTCGTATTTAACTCCAAGAATCTAGCAGGGATTGATTTCTTCATTGTGGAGATGATCTCATCTTCTCCGAATGGAAGAATACTAGCGACCGCAAGAGCTCCAAGCATTACGACATTGGTTGCAATAGGGTCGCCTGCTTTCTCAGCGAGGGTAGTTGCGTCGAAGATCGCCACCTTACTCGACACCTGATTCAACAACCTAATCAGGTCTCCCTTATCCGGATACTTACGCATCCCACTTATGACTTCGACAGGGGGGATCTTCTTACTATTAACAATAGCGAGCCCCCCCTGCTTAAGGTATATCACCCCCCTTCTGGTAGCTTCCGCCAACTCGAACCCGAGAAGGGCATCGGCTTCACCCGGTCTGATTTGAGGAGAATAAGCCTCCCCGATCTGTATATGTCCCATAACGGGACCCCCGCGTTGAGCCATACCATAGGTCTCGCCTATTCGTACCGAGAGCCCCTGTTCAATGGCTGTCTCAGCGATTATTCGAGTAGCGAGCAGCGTACCCTGTCCACCAACGCCCGCTATGACTACTCTCGTAGGTTTCATGCTTAATCCCTCCCGTGAATGCAGCCAACACTGCATACTTGAGCACAAACACCGCAACCCATGCAGATGGTGGGATCGATGCTTGCTTTCTTCTTTCCCTCGTCGAAGTTTAAAGCGGGGCAGCCGAAGGTGCTGAGGCAGAGCTTACAACCCACACATTTCTCTTCGTCTACTATGTATGGTACTGGACGTTTAGGTCTCATTTGGCGGATCGCCTCCGTCGCGCAAATACGTCTGCTTATTACCATTGCAACGCCAGTTGACAATAGCATTCTCTTAAACGCTGCTTCTGCCGCTTTAGTGTCGTAGGCATCGACGACTTCAATCTGCTCAACCCCCACTGCTTTAGCTATATCTTCGATTGATACACTCTTCGTTGGTTCACCAGTTGCCGTTTTACCCGACTGGGGGTTGGGTTGAAATCCCGTCATAGCGGTGACGGAGTTGTCTGCGACGACGATCTTTATGTTTGTCTTGGTTTGGACAGCATTCATTAGGGCTGGTATTCCAGCGTGGAAGAAGGTGCCATCACCGATCCATGCGATAGTGTCGACACCAACTTGGCTCATGCCCTGACTTACGCCGATACTTGCGCCCATGCAGAAATATGTGTCCTCGTAGCTCATAGGTGGCGCCCATGCAAGGCCGTAGCAACCGATATCTCCATTGACAACGACTTTGTGTATGTCACCCTTCACAGCCCTCACAGCGCGTTTCAGGGCATAGATGCTCGGTCTGTGGGGGCAACCCGCGCAGACAGTAAGCATTCTACCGAAGAGGACCTCCTTCGCCTCCTTCTCTAGGGAAACCCTTTCGTTAATTGGTAGCTCCATCCCGAGCATCTCAGCTATAACGCCGTCGACCATGAGCGGCATAAGCTCGCCCTCCCCAGGAAGTTTCCCTCCAATCCTACCAAAAATCTCGACACCGGGATTCGCGTCTTTCGCAATAGCTTTAACGTGTAGTTCAACAAAGGGATCGGGCTCCTCAGATACAAGGATCTTATCTACACCCTTGAGAAGTTTAGAGACAAGCTTCTCCGGAAGAGGATTGCTTGTAGCGAGCTTGAGGACAGCAACCTTCTCCTTGGCACCGAGCTTCACTAAAGCGTCCATAACATAATTATAGGTTTGTCCAACGGCGATGACGCCTACCTTCTCATTCCCAGTCATTGCAAGTTTGTTCAAAGACGATGTCTCGAATTCTTCGCGAACCTTGGCGATCTTTTCATTTGCCTCCTTCTCCCTGCCGTAGAAGAGTTTCTCGAACCCTGCCTTGACATAACTGAACTGGTCGAAATCGAATTTTGCTTCTCTGTCAAGCTTACGGAGGACACCGAGCTGAACATTACTTCTCATGTGACTGACACGTGTAACGGTTCGAAGCATAACGGGGAGCTTCGATCTCTCGGATAAATCGTATGCCAGTACTGTGAAGTCTTTAGCATCCTGTGGGTCTGATGGTTCGAGGACCGGGATACAATTCTGCTTTGCGAGCCAGCGCTGGTCCTGCTCCTGTCCACTACTGTGCTGAGATGGATCATCGGCGGAGACGAAGACTAGGCCACCCTTGACACCACGGAGCGCCGCCATCTCTATTATGTCGAGCGCAACATTGAGGCCGACGTGCTTCATACTCACCATGCCTCGTTGGTTACACATGCTTGCTCCATAGACCACCTCGAAGGCGACTTTCTCATTTGTGCTCCACTCGAAGTGGATACCCATCTCCTTCGCAACTTCTGCGAACGTGTTACCGATCTCTGAAGCGGGTGTTCCCGGGTAGGAGGCGGCGATCTTTATTCCAGCCTCTAATGCGCCACGAACGATAGCCTCGTTACCCATAAGGAGCACCGTCTCTCCAGGCTTGTTAATTGTAACTGGATTGCTCATGGGCTAGAGTTCCTCTGAACCC
The DNA here is from genome assembly GCA_964537625.1 of uncultured Candidatus Bathyarchaeia archaeon. Lineage (GTDB taxonomy): Archaea > Thermoproteota > Bathyarchaeia > TCS64 > TCS64 > UBA8941. The sequence continues at coordinate 25,211 of CAZIAF010000005.1, read as the reverse complement.
TTTATTAATGATCTCCTCATTCCAATTCTCATGGTCCTCAATAGGAGGAAACTGGGAAAAACCGGTCTTAATGTTACCGAGATGGGCTTCGGGGGTATCCCCATTCAACGCGTCTCAGAGAAGACTGCCATCGAGGTCGTTAACAGATGCTACAAACTCGGTATCAATTATTACGACACTGCACGCGCATACACTACGAGCGAGGAACGCATTGGTAAAGCACTCGAAGGCGTTCGGGAGAATGTATACATAGCCACTAAAAGCCACGCAAAAACCGCGAAGGAACTAAAAGAGAATTTCGCTACTAGTCTAAAGAACCTAAAAACTGATTACATTGACGTTTATCAACTCCATAACGTCACAGAGGAGAATTGGAAGGCCATCTCTGCCCCCGGAGGAGCACTTGAGGCTATCATCGAGCTAAAGAAACAGGGCGTTGCTCGTCACATCGGAGTAACCAGCCATAGTCCAACATTTTTAACGAAACTCGTGGATGAGAATAGTCTATTTGAGACCATCATGGTTGGCTACAATTTCATCGCTACGGAGCCAGCGGAGAAGTTGTTACCCCTATGCAAGAAGAAAAGAGTTGGCACAGTTATCATGAAGCCTTTTGGTGGAGGTGCCTTCAGTAATCCCAATACCGCCCTCAAATTCGTCCTCGCTGACAAAAATGCGAACTGCACCATTCCAGGTATGCTCAGCGTCAAAGAGGTCGAAGAGAACGTCTCGGTCTGTGGAGGAGACCTCAAACTTGCACCTGAGGAGTTAGAGGCGATAAAGCTTGACAAGAATATGCTCGGAAGTCAGTTCTGCGCAGCATGCGAGTATTGCCAGCCGTGCCCAGCTGGCATCCCAATCAGTTTCGTCCTCAGAACCGAATTGAGCACACTTAGACGAATGGGATGGACCGAAAGCATAATGAAACAGACAAAGGAAACCGCTCCAAAAGTCGCTGCTTGTCTACAATGTGGCGCCTGTGAAACTCGTTGCCCCTACCAGCTACCCATAAGAGAACTACTCCCTATGAAGATGGATGCACTACTCAAACGTTTCGAGGAGAAGAGCATACCCTAACAACAGTTCCTTCAATCGATTTCACTCAATTCCCTAAGAAAACATTCCTAGTTGCGATGCTTTTCTTCAATAAAGTAAATGAAGTTAAACTGACATTTTTTTTATGTTTGCTTGGAGGGAAGATAATAAAAACCACCTTCTGTCCCTTTTCTCCTGTATGAGTGTAACAAAGGTTTTCGCGGAAGCCGATAAGGCATCTAAAGAGGTTACCGAACTTACATCAGGACTAGTGAAGTTCAATACTGCCCACCCTGAGGGGCGGACCGACGAAATCGTAGCTTATATCGCCGAATATTTTGAGAAAAACGGCATCGAAAATGAGGTACACGCCCAGGATCCCAAGAAGCCAAATATCGTTGGCAAGCTCCCCGGCAAATCGAAGCATAATGTGCTTTGGGTCGGTCACATCGACGTCGTCCCCGAAGGTAAACCAGAGGCGTGGAAATACCCAGCCTACGAGGGTGTAATAAAGGGGGACATTGTCCACGGAAGAGGCAGTAGCGACATGAAAGGCAGCTGCGCCGCCGCTATGGTGAGCGCCCGAATACTAAGCAAAATAAAACTCCCAAACCCCGTCGAGTTTTGGTTCACAGCCGACGAGGAGATCGGTGGAGGCGCCGGAGCCAAATGGCTCGCTGAAAGTGGACGATTCAAAGGCGATGTCTGCATAATCGGCGATGGCAATGGTGGTGGAGCCGAAAACCCAAGCATCGACCTCGGTTGTAAAGGTGGAGCCCAGACTCGCCTCGTCGCCAGGGGTAAAACAGCTCACGGCAGCACACCATTCCTCGGCGACAACGCAATCACCAAGCTCATCCAAGCTATCCCTTACGTCTACAAGATAAGCAACTTCAAGCTCGACCTACCAAAGGACCTTGACAAACCCATAAGGGATAGCATAAAGTTCTACAATGCTGAGGCGCCTACGCCAGAGCTACGAAAGGCTGTCAAGCGGCTCTTCAATTATCCAACGGTAACTTGCAACATAATTCACGGCGGAGTCAAGATAAACGTCGTCCCCGACTATGCCGAAGCAGAGTTCGACATTCGTCTAACCCCAGGCGCAAGCGTCTCAGCCGTTAGAAAGGAGATCGAACGGCTCGTAAAAGACGCGAATATCCCCGGCGTTGAGGTAGTATCGGGAAGAGAGACCCACGCTAAAGCCGCGGGCAAGCTCGGGGACCAAGCTGGATTTTACGAGCCAACCGACACTCTATTCGGAAACCAATTCGTTAAAACGATTAAGAAGGCAACGGGCAAAAAACCAGGCTTTAAAATCCTAACGGGTGGAACTGACGGCATTAGCACTAGTAAAATAGCAGGGATCCCAAGTCTTGGTTATGGAACTAGCATCTCCGGAGTTGCTCACCAGCCTAACGAGTATATCACTGTTGATAATCTAGTTTTGGGTGTAAAGATATTCGGAGCTTTCCCGCTGATCTACAAACCTTAAAAAGACCTTTTTTTCATGATTTCACGCGCGCTCTTCAGAAAAAAACTCGAAAAATGGAATTTTATGCCTAGGAAAGAATCCTAGGCTTCGCAACAATTTCTCTAATCTCCAGATCGAAGAACTTTCTTGGATAAGTAGACTTTACGATGATGCAAGTATCAGCTCCTTCTGATGTACCAGCTATAGCCATAACCTCCCTATCAATCGGAATCAACCCAGCATCAGCAGCCATAAGAACTATCTCCACACACACCTTCATTCCCTGCCCAAAACGGTAGAGTGTGTCCCTGACAATTTCCTCAATACTCTTGCCCCCGCTCTTCTCCGTGAAAGCACTAGCGACGCCATCTCCAAGCGTGTGACTGGCAACCAGGATCTTTATCCCAGCCTTCTCTAGGCGCGTTTTTTCTGTTTGCGACATACACCACCCCTTCTCCTTGTACCCTTCACAAATACCGACAGCGACAAGATTCAGCTCAGGGCCATCAAGAACCTCTTTAGCTTTCAACGCTGTACCTCCATGGGTTGTTGCTACGACAATATCTCTAATCTTAAGCTCCCTAGCCCTCTTTTTCGCCGCAGCGAGCAACACATCGGTATTCTTGGCACCCATCTCCTCGAAGTAGATTATCTCCTTTCTCAATTCTATCCCTTAAACGAATAATGAATAATCTCTCTTTAAATCTATCATGATAAGTGGCGCGGCCGGCAGGATTCGAACCCGCGACCATAGGCTCCGAAGGCCCATGCTCTATCCTGGCTAAGCCACGGCCGCGCCAGAAGGGATGGAAACCTCAACGCAATTAAGCATTACTTAAGCCACCCGAACCCATAATAAGTCAAGCCTCAACGATACAACGAAAGGTGAGGGTGTTGACCGATGATAGACTCGTCAAGACCGTTGAAATATCGGTCTTCGCCCACGCCACAGAGGACGAAGAGAAAGTCAAGCAAGCAGTAAAACAACTCACACCAAACGAAGCAATATTCGAGACGCAAAAACTCACAGGCCACTACGACGATCCAATAACCCTGATCTCAATAAGTATCGCAAAAAAGAAAGAGGCAACTGAGCTTCTCCAGAAAATATATAATAGACTCTCTAGCCTCGATCGTCAGACTATACTCGATAGTCTCGAGAACCGAATCGATCCCTCCGGAAACCTATACGTGAGACTAGATAAGCAGAGAGCGTACAACGGCAAATTCACACTACATGAGAACGACCCTATCAGGATCAAGTTTAAGCTACAGATTCCCCATGGAGCTGATCAAGTAACAACCATACGCGAGTACCTACTCAATATAGCCGAAGAAGAGGAGGCAGTGGATCAGTGAGACCTTTTACGGATCTCCACCTTAGACCTACCGTAAGTGAACAGGCCAACGATATGCTGCTCCTCGCAAAGGAAATGGGGTATAAACACGCAGCCTTCGTTGGGAACCCACCGAATAAACAAATCCCAGAATTCATCTTCGCAACCCGAGTAGACGTCGAGGCGAGGAAGCAAAGAGAGCTCATCGACATCGTGGGGAAGGTAAGAAAATATTATGACATCATCGCGGTTAAATGTCTAACTAAGGAAGCTGCTCGCCAAGCGGCAAAGGACGACCGAATAGACATAATCCTCTTCCCCGAGGATCCTACTCAGAGAAAGACTGTTTGGCTCGACATCCATCAGGCTGAGCTCACCAGTGGAACGGACTGTGCATACGAGGTGAACTTGAACGAACTTCTCGATGTCGGAGCCTTAAGACTCTCTCGTTTAATAACTCAGATAAAGAAGGAGATCGGTAACGCCCAAAAGCACGATATACCGGTTATTTTCTCTAGTGGCGCGTCAACATCTATCTTGATGCGCGAGCCAAAAGCTTTGGCGGCTCTTGCCAGTCTTTTCGATATAGACGAGGACTGTGCTCTGAACATGATCTCCAAGACACCAGCCGAGATGCTAATTAAAAATCTCAAAAAAAGGGAGAGACAGAGGAACCAAAATGCCGGTTAGAGGAATTAGACGAAGGTACCTTGCCTTCACGATAGAACCAAACGAGAAAGTAGAAGAGAAGGAGATCTGGGAAGTAATCCGCTCCTCTATACAAACTCTTTACGGCATTAAGGGGATCTCGCTTATTGACCCTAATCTAATAAAATACGATCCAGTTAATCGTCGAGGATTGGTAAGATGCACACATGACACTGAACGTTACATGCGTTGCGCCCTAGCTTACATTACTAGCATTAAAGGTGGAGCCATAGCTGTTAGGGTATGGAGAACATCAGGCACAATTAAAAAACTGAGAAACAAAGCAGATGAGTATTAATCCAGAACAGCTTTGGTCAAATCAAGTTGCATGTGAAGGGATGTATCTAAATACAAAGTATTTTTATTCCTCCTAATAGTTGATGAGGTGGAATCGCCACAGAGACGTGGGATGGAAGAGGAAAAAAAAATGATAATTCCGGTGAGATGCTTCTCATGCGGGAAGGTCATAGGCGACAAATGGGAACCCTTCAAGAAACGAGTTGATGCTGGGGAAGAGCCTGGTAAGATCCTCGACGACCTTGGAGTCACCCGCTACTGCTGTCGCCGTATGATCCTCTCACACGTCGAGATCATTGACGATGTAATGAAGTTCCACGAAGGACAAAAAAACCTAGAGGTCAAAGGAGGAAAATAATTGGAGCCGGAGACTGAGTCACTACAACCAGTGAACGAGAATCTACTGCTACCGCAGGAGATACTACTATCTGCAGGAGTCCACATTGGAACCCGAGTAAAGACAAAGGATATGGAACCCTTCATATACAAAGTCCGTCCGGACGGCCTCTACGTCCTCGATATGGAGCAGATGAACGAGCGCATCAAGGTTGCATCAAAGTTTCTGAGCCGCATGAACCTCAACAAACTTGTCGTAGCCTCCGGCAAGCGCTATGGTCGTAGCCCAGTCGAGAAATTCTGTGAAGCCATCGGTTGCAAAGCAATAACCGGCAGATTCACCTCTGGCACATTCACCAATCCCGTTTTTGCAGGCTTCTTCGAGCCAACGGTAGTCATTGTTACTGATAGTCTAGCTGATGATCAAATCGTCGAGGAGGCTAGCCAATGTGGCGTCCCAGTGATTGCCCTTGCCAGCACCGACAACAGCAAGAGCAACGTCGACCTCGTCATCCCCATGAACAATAAGGGTCGCCGGGCTCTCGCCATTGCTTTCTGGCTCATCGCCAGAGAGATCCTTAAGGAACGCGGCGAACTGCCTGCCAGCGGCGAGATGAAGTACACTATCGACGACTTCGAGACGAGCGGTTAGGAGGACACCGATTGTCTGTGAGGCGCCCGTATGTCGCGGGGAGCTTCTACCCACGCGATCCAACGCGCCTCAAGAAAACCATTGAGGATTGTTTCACACATCCATTGGGGCCAGGTAAGCTCCCATCTAAATGCTTAAAGGATCGATGCATAACCGGCCTTGTTCTTCCTCATGCTGGATACATGTATTCAGGTCCAGTTGCTGCGCACGGTTACCTTGCCTTGTCTGAGGAAAAAGCACCTGAGACAGCTATTATACTCTGTCCCAACCATACAGGAGTAGGTAGCGCTGTAGCCATGGTAAGAGAAGGTTCTTGGGAGACCCCCTTAGGGAGAAGCCCAATCGATACGGATCTCGCAGATGCTATTTTTAAGGCGACCAAAATAATTGACATAGATGAATCAGCTCACAAATACGAGCATTCTATAGAAGTACAACTTCCCTTCCTCCAGTATCTCTATGGTTCGAAGATTAGCATAGTTCCAATTTGCATGGGATTTCAAGACCTTGATACGTGCAGGGAAGTTGGAAATGCTGTGGCATCTACTATGAAGGATCGGAACACACTCGTTATTGCATCAACCGACTTAACCCATCAGGAGCCACAACAATCAGCCAACAAGAAGGATCGACTTGTGCTAGACGCAATAGTTGCTATGGATGAAAAGCAGTTACAAAATGTCGTTCACGTTAACGGGATTACAACATGCGGTTATGGACCAGTCTCTAGTGTATTAATAGCCTCGAAAGCTCTAGGAGCCGATAGGGCAGAAATCTTATCCTACCACACGAGTGGGGATATTACAGGTGATCTTGGGGCAGTCGTAGGCTACGCCTCAGCAAGGATCACCAGAACGGTGCATTAGATGAGTGTAGAGGCGACAGCCCCGGGGAAACTTATCCTCTTCGGGGAACACAGCGTTGTCTATAAGGGCCCAGCGGTGGTGCTGGCTATAGACCGCCGCGCCCGGGTCATCGCCTCTAAACGCGAAGACAAACGAATCTACATCGATGCTGACGACCTAGGATTCTCCGGTTACTTCGAGGATGGTGATTATACAGCCGTTACCGGAAAGATTTGGAGGGGTAGAAATATGATGGCGCTATGTGTCGCAGCGCAAAAGGTCATGGCAAAATTAGGTGTTTCATCCGGCATTAATCTCATGGTTCGGAGTATGATCCCCATCGCAGTTGGCCTTGGATCCTCTGCTGCAGTATGTGTAGCTACAACCGCAGCTGTAGGTGAACTCTTTGAGGGCCACCTATCCCAAGAATCGATAGCCGAATTGAGCTACGAAGGTGAAAAGGTCATCCACGGAAATCCCAGCGGCGTCGACAACCACGTCGCTACATTCGGCGGCATCATGAGGTATGAACGAGGCGTCGGATTCGAGAGACTCAAACTCAAAGATCCAATCCCCTTCATAGTCGGAAACACTAGACGAAAACGCTCCACCCGCAACATGGTAGAGGGTGTCAAGGCTCTTCGTGATAGAAACCTTGAGGTCGTTGACCCAATAATCTACACAATGGCGAGCCTTTCCCAGGTTGGTCTCAACGCCTTAATGAGAAGGGACATAGGTAAACTTGGCGATCTCATGAACCTTAATCATGGTCTCCTATCCGCCTTAGGTGTTTCAACCTTCGAGCTTGACGCACTTGTTTATGCGGCTAGGGCGGAAGGTGCTCTCGGAGCAAAACTCACCGGAGCAGGGGGTGGAGGATGCATGATGGCTCTCGCCAACGAAGAGTTCTTGGGACGAGTAGAGAAAGGGATCAGAAACGCAAGAGGGCAGTCGATCAGAGTTAATCTCACAGATGAGGGCGTGAAGACGAGGAGGCTTGAGTCTGGAGATTCTTAAACTCGGAGGCTCCGTCGTCACATTCAAGAAAACGCCAATGGCTCCTAATATCAAGTCTATTAGACGCTTAGCTGAAGAAATCTCATTAGCAGGTTCGAGGAAACTGGTTATAATTCATGGTGGTGGCTCATATGGTCACCCATTAGCTAAAGAGTACGATATCGTCTCCGGTTATTCATCTCCTCGCCAACTTGTTGGTTTCTCAAAGACCCACCAGGCTATGATTAATCTCAACAATATAATTATTGAGGCGTTCCTCGACTCTGGGGTGCCGGTCGTATCCATCGCTCCCTCATCTTTCATTGTAACCGACGATCGGCGTATCGTGGACATTGATTTCAACCTTATAAAACTATATATCGAATCAGGTTTTGTCCCAGTTTTATACGGCGACGCGGTACTTGACATTTCGAGAAGGTTTACCATACTCTCGGGTGACCAGTTATCAGTCCGACTCGCAATCGAGCTAAAAGCTGAGAGGCTTTTATTCGGTGTTGATGTCGACGGCGTTTACACGGCAAATCCAAATCTGGCGCCAGATGCAAAACTAATTGAGGATCTCTCACTAAGCCAGATAAAGGGAATGACTCAGATCGGTGAAGCGCTCTCCACAGATGTAACGGGGGGCATGATAGGGAAGATTAATGAGGCGAGAGATGCAGTCGAGGCGGACATCAAGGTTCAACTGATCAACGCCTTGAAGCCAGGAATCATCCAAAGCGCTTTAAAATGGAATCCTGTCCCGGGGACATGGTTAAGGAGATGATATAGTGAGCATAAATAAGCGTAAACAAAGACACATCAAGGTAAGCCTCGAAGAGAAGGTCGAGTCGGACACCACAACAGGTTTCGAAGAGGTTTCTCTTGTTCATAGAGCCTTGCCTGAGATCGATTTGGTGGATGTCGATACCAGTACAAATCTATTCGGCAGGAAACTGAAAGCACCCCTAATCATCTCCGCTATAACAGGTGGCACAGATGAAGCCATGAAGATTAATGCAATCCTCGCTAAGGTAGCTGGTAGACAGGGTATCGGAATCAGCGTTGGAAGTCAACGAATTGCGTTACAGCAGCCGGAAGTCGAGTCCACCTTCAGCGTTGTCCGGGAGAAAGCACCAAATACTTTAGTCATCGGCAATATTGGCTCCCCACAATTAAACCTCGGCTGGGGCTCAAAGGAGGCTCAAAAAGCGATCGATATGATCGACGCCGATGCGCTTGCAATCCACATGAACCCACTCCAGGAAGCTGTTCAAGTAGGAGGAGACGCCAATTATCAAGGCATTCTCAAGAAGGTCAAGGAACTCACATCAAATATCGAGACACCCATCGTTATGAAGGAGACTGGTTGTGGTATCTCTTATGAGGATGCCCTAAAACTAGAGAAATTAGGCGTCGCTGGTTTCGAACTGAGTGGCCTCGGTGGCACTAGTTGGGCTGCTGTAGAGCATCATGTTGCTAGGGAGATGGGGGAGTATCAACAAGAGTATCTAGGAAAAGCACTCTGGAACTGGGGGATCCCGACAGTGTGCAGCCTTGTAGAAGTCAGGGAAGCATCGAAGGGGAAGATCATCGCATCAGGCGGCCTCAGAACCGGATTGGAAATGACGAAAGCAATCGCTCTAGGAGCTGATGCAGCTGGGATAGCTAAACCGTTTCTCCAAAAAGCAGTTGAGAGTGAGGAAGCGCTGGAGCGACACATCGAATCGATCATCACTGAGTTCAAAGTTTGTATGTTTCTAATCGGGGCAAAAAAACTAGAGGAAATAAAGAAAGTACCAGTGGTAATAACGGGTTATACCTATGAGTGGCTAAAGAATAGAGGATTCAAACCAGAAAACTACGCAGTTAGGGATAAGTAGAACAGCTTTTATTTATCATCAAGCCAGCATCCAAGCTAGTGTGGTAACGATGTCTAGCAGCGAAGCATTACAGAGGAAACTAGTAGATAACTCCAAGGTAATTGACGCCTTCATTAATACAATGCTCAAGCCTAGACAACCCGAGATGCTATATGATGCATCGAGGCACCTCATCATGGCTGGAGGGAAGAGACTCCGACCTTTCCTAACCGTGAAAGCATGCGAAGCAGTCGGGGGACACAAAGAAGACGCAGTGCCATTCGCCGCTGGGCTCGAGGTTCTCCACAATTTCACTCTAGTACACGATGACATAATGGACAACGATCCTATTAGGCGGGGTGCACCAACCGTCCATGTAAAATGGAGTATTCCCATCGCAGTCGCAGCGGGTGATCTACTATTCGCTAAGGTTTATGAGGCAATGACCCTCTATGCTCCAGAACAAATTAGTTGTAAACGAATAAGATCCTGCATTCAGATAGCCACAAAGGCGGCGATTCAAATCTGTGAAGGCCAAGTATTTGACATCGCATTCCCAAGCACACCAAACGTATCAGAAGAGGACTATATTGCGATGGTAGGTGGAAAGACAAGTGCCCTGTTCCGCGCATGTACTGAGATTGGTGCAACAGTTGGGGGAGCTAATAAGAGCCAGATCAGAGCTCTCGGCAAGTTCGCGTGGGACGCCGGAATCGCTTTCCAACTCATAGATGATTATTTGGGCGTCACCGCAAATGAAAAAACATTAGGTAAGCCGGTAGGCAACGACATAAAGGAGGGAAAAAAGACCTTGATAGTCATCCACGCCTTAAAAAAAGCGAAGCCGAGGCAGAAAGAGAAGATACTTGCAGTATTAGGCAAACCCTCCGCAGAACCCGACGAAATTGAAGAGGTATTTCGAACATTAGAGGAAATCGGATCAATCAATTATACGCTGAAGCGTGCCGAGAAATATACGGAGAGATCAAAAAGATATATCCTGAAACTACCAGATTCTCAGGCAAAGAAGGACTTAATGGACACCGTCGACTACTTCACGAGAAGAAGCTACTAGTCTTAAGAAAAGGATAATAGTTTTACACTTTCCTTTATGTGGAGTAGAGGTCTCCAGAGTTGATGCCGATTGGATAAGATTAAGGAATCCGCTGTAAAATACGCTGTCTTCAACGCCTCACAATACAGTGGAAAGGCTAACCCTGGTTCTGTGATGGGAAGGTTATTCGCAGAATACCCCGATGCGAAGGCCAAAGCAAAGGATATTCAAAGACTCGTAATCGAGGTTGTTGCCGATGTAAACTCTTGGCCTCTCGATAGGATCATGGAGACCGTTAAGCAGTGGCCAGAGCTATTCGAGTCAAAAAAAATCGAGGAAAAGAAGACACTTCCTCTTCTTAAAAACGTAGAAAAATGGCCAATAGTTAAAGTCAGGTTCGCCCCTAATCCGGATGGCCCCCTTCACCTTGGCAGCGCTGAGTCGATAATCTTCAGTGACGAATACGCAAAGATGTACAAAGGACACTTCATTCTTCGCTATGAGGATACAAGCGTTGATGTTAAACCACCAATCCTCGAGATGTACCAATGGATCGACGAAGATATTGCCTGGCTAAACGTCAAAGTTGATGAGCGATACATCCAGTCGGAAAGGCTTCCAATCTATTACGATCACGCCGAGAAGTTATTTGCTATGGGCGCAGGTTACGTATGTACCTGTAAATCTGAAGAGTATAAGAGACTCTACATGGCGAAACAACCATGTCCCTGTAGAGATCAGCCAGCAGAAGAGCATCTCAGACGCTGGAGAATGATGCTCAATGGTAAATACAAACGTGGCGATGCAGTCGTAAGGATAAAAACCGATATAGAGCACCCAAATCCAGCGATAAGAGACTGGCCCGCTTTGAGGATATCCACACGGCCGCATCCTCTTCAAGGGAGAAAGTACAGGGTCTGGCCTCTCTATAACTTCAGCTGTGCGGTTGATGATCATTTACTCGGTGTAAGCCACATCATTCGAGGGAAGGAACATGAGGTGAACAGTGCCCGGCAAAGGTATCTTTATGACCACTTTGAATGGCAGTTCCCTGAGGTTATCAACGTTGGGCGCCTAGGACTTGAGGCAGGAATACTCAGCAAATCGAAAATCAGAGCCGGTGTCGATAACGGTATTTTCACAGGTTGGGATGATCCGCGACTCGGAACACTGCGTGCATTAAAACGCCGAGGTCTGCAGTCTGAAACTATCAGGGAAATCATGATCCAAATCGGACCGAAGCCGATAAACGCAACTATCTCTTGGGGGAACATAGCGGCTGCAAACAAAAAGATCATTGACGCCATGGCTAACCGGTATTTCTTCGTATCTAATCCCGTGGAATTAAAAGTCACAGGAATCGAGGGAAACCTTAAAGCGAGGTTACCTCTACACCCCGATCACCTGGAGAAAGGATATCGAGAGTATACTATTATACCCGAGAAAGGCAAGGCATCGTTTCTCCTGCCAAATAATGACATTATCAAAGCAGAAGGCAAACTAATTAGGCTCATGGGGCTCGTAAACATCGAAGTCAACAAGACAGGTAGGACCTTCGAAGCCAGGTATCATTCAAAAGAACATCAAGTCGCTAGAGAAAACAGCGCCCCTTTCATTCACTGGGTTACTACTACAGAGAGCATCAACGCTGAAATTGTAATGGCGGACGCGACAATAGCTAAGGGACGCGCCGAAAAACTGTGCCTAGATCTGAAAGTAGACGACATGCTTCAATTCGAGCGATTTGGCTTCGTACGAGTTGACAGTCATAATCCCTTCATATGCTACTATGCCCACGAATAAGTTGAACCTTACATAACGTTTAAAAACGAAGGGTCCGGGTCTAGTATGCACAACTGGAGGAAATGACAATGTCAGCGGATCCTTCGAAACCATTTTATGTCAAATTCGAGGTCCCAAAGGAAATCGTTGAGGCAGCCTACGAAGCCCTAAAGATCGCCCGCGAGACGGGTAAAATTAGGAAAGGCACCAACGAGACTACTAAAACGATCGAAAGGGGTAAGGCAAAACTTGTTCTCATCGCTGAGGATGTATCACCACCTGAGGTAGTTGCACACCTACCTATGCTCTGTGATGAAAGAAAGACCACCTACGTTTACGTGCCAGAAAAACGGCGCATAGGTGAGGCTATAGGCTTAACAGTTGGCTCTGCAGCCGCCGCCATTGAGGAGACCGGTGATTCGGAGAAGCTTGTCGCCGAGATCGTCGAGAAACTCAAAGGCATCATCAAGTAAGGTGAACCCCAGTGTCCGAAGAACAGGAGAGCCTGACGCAAGCGACAGTCATCCAAATAATTGGTAGGACTGGTCTAACAGGTGAGGTTATACAGGTCCGCGTCAGGATTGAGGATGGCAAGGACAAGGGACGTATCATCACTCGAAATGTCAAAGGTCCGATAAGAATAGACGACCTTTTACTGCTGAGAGAGACTGAGCGTGAAGCAAGGAAGATCAGGTAGGTTTAGCGTATGCCGACTGTCTACAAATGCTCGTTCTGTGGCGAGGACATCGCCCCGGGGACTGGGATCAATTTCGTCCGCCGCGATGGTAGGATACTCAGATTCTGCAGCAGCAAATGCAGGAAAAGCAGTTTAAAGCTGCGAAGAGTTCCACGTAAATTCAAGTGGACAAAAGCTTGGGGTCAACAGAGGTAAAATCCCTCTTTTATCACATTTTCTGAAGTTTTTTATCAGCCAAAAAAACTTTTTATGTTTCATATATCTGAGAGCATTATTATTTCACCCAAAGGTTTTCACGGAAAGTGCTTCATTTCGGCTAGATTGTCATAACTTCTCTATCCTCTAATTTGGCGAAGCTATTATAGGTTGAGTGGTTTTTTATCTCGGGATAAAAATGTATCAGGAGACTCTTGTTATTCTGAAGCCGGATGCTTTGGAGCGAAACTTGGTCGGGGCAATAATAGACCGATTCGAGAGAGCAGGACTCAAAATTCTCGATATGAAGTTCTACGCTGAGGTTGATAGAGAGTTACTGGGAAGACACTACCTTGACTCAATGGCAGAAAGTCTCGGTAAGAAAGCGCAACTTGCATCACCAGGGATCACCGATCCAGTCGCCCATGGATATAAAGTACTTGACAGGCTCAAGAAGTACTTTACACGTAACCCAGTCCTTGCTGTTAGATTTGGTGGAGAAAACACAATTCAACTTGTTAGAGAGGTAACCGGCTACACAGACCCGGCGACAGCCAAAAAAGGTACTATTAGAGGTGACTATGGAGTTGATAGTATAGCGAAGAGTACCGCCGAGGGAAGAGCCTGTGAGAATTTAATCCATGCCTCCGGTAACCCGGAGGAGGCGAAAGCTGAGCTGTTTTTATGGTTCTCCAAATAGAAAAGGCTTAACGATTTCTCTTTCCAGCTATAAAGTCCTCTACCCACTGATGTGCCTGGTCATCGGGGACTTGCTGGGGAGGATGTTTGAAGCTGTAGCTACTAATTCCAAGGAGCGGTCCGCCTATGCCACGGTCAAGAGCAATTTTCACTGCTCTAACCACATCTATCATGACTCCTCCACTGTTGGGGCTGTCGTTCACCAAGAGTTTAGTGTCTAGGACGAGTGGGAGATTGCCGAAGGCCTTACCGTTGATTCTGATATAGCAAACCTTATGATCTTCGAGGAAAGGAACGTAGTCGCTTGGGCCGATCCTTGTAGGTACATCGTAGGGGATCATACTTTGAACTGCCTGAGTCTTGCTGATACGTTTGGTCTTCACCCTCTTCTCAACCGTCATATTGAGAAAGTCTGTGTTACCTCCGATGTTTAATTGATATGTAGAGTCGATTTTGACACCGCGATCGTAGAAAAGTCTTGCGAGGACACGATGGACTATAGTAGCGCCTACCTGACTTTTAATATCGTCACCAGCGATTGGTATGTTTTTCTTCTCAAACTTCTTCGCCCACGATGGTACTGAACAGATGAACTCCGGTATGCAGTTGATGAAAGCGCAACCTGAGTCAAGTGCTGCCTGAGCATAAAGTTGAGTCCCCTTAACGCTACCAACTGGGAGGTAGTTGATGAGCATATCTGCATCCGTCTCCCTCAATACCTGTGCGACGTCTACGGCCTCGATGGTTTTGTCTGCATGGAATGTCTCATACATATTGGGGGCTACTCCATCGCTAATAGGCCCCGCATAAACTTTCGCACCTGTCTTCGGAACGTCGCTAAACTTAGCACAACAGTTTGGTTGCACCCAGATGGCATCTGCGAGGTCTTTTCCGATTTTCTCCTTGTTAACCTCGAAGCCGGCGACGAATTTGATGTCCCTAATATGATAACTCCCAAAATAGGCGTGCATCACTCCTGGGATTTCTTCGTCTTTCTCTATATTCTTGTAGAACTCGACACCCTGTATAAGGGCTGAAGCGCAGTTACCTAGTCCAGCTATAGCGACCTTAATGACCATATAGACTCCCCCACCAGTACCTTTGTTATCAATAGGCTGAGGTGATAACCGTTTAAAGTTTCCTAGTAAAAAAAATAGTTAGAACTATGTGCGTGTGCAGAAACTTACTCTCATATCATAGATATTCTTCGCACTACCCATGGTAAAATCTTGAATGAGCTTATAAAATAAAATGAAACGAAGATGGACAGGCTATGAGGATCGTCTATAATAACCAGGTCTTGGCGAATAAATTGTGCCATCCCTCATTAAGGTCCCGATTAGTTTCGCAGCATCGCTCCTGTTGATGCCTTCATCATTCGCAAGCGTCTCATATAGGTCCTCATCCTTCACCGGTCCAGTTCTTTCAAGCTCCGCTATCTTCCCAAGAACCTTCTGGAGTTGCGTCTGGAGGCTCCTAGGTTTTCCAGTGTATAGAATATCTATGTCAATCTGTCCAGTTGAGACGTCGATACCCACTTGCTCAAGGCTACTCTGCATTAGTGTGATAACTGCCTCCGCGTCTTCTTTCGTTACCTCGGTCCTCAGATGAGCACGAGCCCTAGCTTCAGCCAACCTGACGAGGCTCTCCAACTGGCGCGCCGTGATTGCAACTGCTGATGACTCCCCTCCCTCTGCTGAGGAGGTTCTCATCTTAACATAAAAGTCCCTGAACCGTGTAATTACATCCTCTGTGAGTATCGGTTTGATACGTTTTGCGTAGCTTATATATTTCCTGAAGAGTTCCGGGTTGACTTGTGAGGTAATGGTTGACCCTGCAGCTCTGTGGAGACCAAGGATATGTTCAGCCATAGTGGCATCCTTCTCCGCGTCTGGGACATCTTTGAGGACAAAAATAACATCAAACCTACTAAGGAGAGTTACAGGAAGGTTGATGTTTTGCCCAATAGTTTGGTATGGATTATAGCGACCCAGCGTCGGGTTCGCAGCCGCAAGGATACTGGTGCGAGCGTTAAGCGTAGCTACTATGCCCCCTTTCGCGATGGGTATTATCTGTTGTTCCATCGCGGGGTGCATGGCGCCTCTATCCTCCTCTCGCATCTTATCGAGTTCGTCAATACAACAGACCCCCTGGTCTGATAAGACGAGTGCACCCGCTTCAAGGATGAAGTTCCCGGTGCCACCCTCCTTCACAACAGCGGCAGTTAATCCCGCTGCAGTACTTCCCCTCCCCGTCGTCATTAATCCCCTGGGTGCTATCTTAGCTGCGAAGCCGAGAAGCTGGCTTTTACCTGTACCTGGGTCACCGACCAGAAGGACGTTAATATCTCCCCTTATCCTAATATCAGGAAGTTCTTTGTTGACGCCACCAAAGAGAAGATAGAGTATGGACTCCTTGATCGCTTCGTGTCCATAGATACTCGGCGCAATCGACTGGAGGAGTCGACGATGAACCCACGGGTCGCGGGAGATTTCCTGGATAGCATCCTCGTCCTCGGGAGAAATCTCAGTCATCTCAGACTCACGACCACTCACCTCGATGTGGCTTGCCTCCATTACCATGTCAAATATGCGGAGCTGGCCTCCTCGACCGAAGCGTTGAAGGAGGTCAACTGAGCCTACTATCATAATTCTGTCCCCCGGGCGAGCTTGATCGACGATGTCGTCTTTTAAGTCAACGTGAAGAGACCTAGGTAGTTGCCCTGGGGGTAGATCCTCAGGTCTTTCTTGGATTGTGATCCTCTGTGAGTCCATGAAAACAGAGAGCTTTGGTACAAGGTCGAATCGACTCTTGCTGTCACAGTGCTCACATTTGATCGGCATCTTGATAGTTTCGCCGTCTTGCTCGATGTAGTTGAGTTCACTACAATTGCTACATCTGAAAACTGCCTTCATTACCTGAGGTGTTGTAGCAGAGGCTCGAACGATGATGCCATGAATTAGCACAAGCTTGCCAATATGCTCGGAACCAATTTTCCTAAGTGGAGTATCTGAAGGAAGCCCGCGGATCCTGACGTGGATCTTTTTCTGAGTATCGGCGTAGACTGGATCCCTGAGCCTCAGCTTATCGTAGACGACTCGACTGAATAAATCGAGGATTCTATCGGGGTCTCTGAGGACATCTGTGGCGAGAGTTGAGTCGAAATTGTACAAGTCATTGAAGTTAACGGTGAGAGATCTTACTTCATTAACGCTCATCTCGGAGATGGCTTGATCATATTTCAGAGCGTCATTCTCGTCTCTGAAATCCTCGACGAATCTGGTAAAGACCTCTTCGTGGGACACCTGCTTTGCCATTACCTTACACTCAT
This sequence comes from uncultured Candidatus Bathyarchaeia archaeon, assembly GCA_964537625.1. Taxonomy (GTDB): domain Archaea; phylum Thermoproteota; class Bathyarchaeia; order TCS64; family TCS64; genus UBA8941. Next base: position 7,911 of record CAZIAF010000005.1, on the reverse strand, counting down.
CCTCCTCATCTCTCTACGCCAAGACGAGACAAGTCGCTCAAGCTCCTGATAAAGTGCATGCTCCTCCGGCTGCAGTACACCAGGTTGAGGTGACGTTTCAGTTGTGGCTATCCTTGTTACTTTTCCAATGCGACTCTCCAATATCTCCCTAAACCTAGCGTGTAGTCTATTTTGTTGCTCTAGCCTCGCAGGGTCGCCTTCAACTCCTTTTGCCAAAAGTGCAAGGCTTACATAAGCTCGTGAATAGAACTCTTTTGGTAACACTCCCGGTGGCCCGCCTGGGTTTAACCTCTCTTTGAAGTGAGTCTGAGTCCATTCTTCGGCTGTTAAGCCCTCGTCTACGAGCTTAGCTAATCCTGCATCTACAAGCAAATGGGCTACCCAAAATGGCACCGTTAGCTCCTTACGTTCATCGGTCTCCTCGATGGTTATTCCAGGAGTTTCGATTCGAGGTATTTTCCTCAGAGCCGACAGCTTGACTGGCGTGCACTCGAATTCAAGAAGGCGGGGGTCTGAGAACAAGAGTAACGGCACCTGCAGAGATAAGCCCGACTGTAGGCCGTTTAACCGTATCCCTTCTCAGAATTTACATCCAAAAGGCAAACATGACCCTGTATGGTTTTAAGAGGAACTACGTCAAGGTAAAGAATCGTGCAACCACCACAGGGAAGCCTCGAAAGGCTAGCCGCCATCGTCCGCGCTGAGGAGGCTAAACCTGAAATCAAACGCAAAGTAGAGATGAGAATGAAGGAGTTTAAGGAGATCCAGACTGCTGACGACGAAAAGTGGTTTAATGAGTTGGCTTTCTGTCTCCTAACAGCTAACTATAGCGCAAAGGGTGCGCTCTCATGTATAACCGCTCTAGATGATCAGGGTCTGCTAAAGAACGGTGATTTAGAGCATGTTCAGGTCTGTCTCGAGCACAGGCATAGGTTTCCTAGAAAGAGAGCTGAGTTCATAGTTAAGGCTAGAGCTAAAAAGTCCTATCTTCGAAAGACGATCCTAAGCCAACCTAGCTCCCGGACGGCGAGAGATTGGCTAGTAGAAAACATCCTGGGACTAGGAATGAAGGAGGCAAGTCATTTCCTCCGCAACGTCGGTTATCTTGATTTAGCTATCATAGATAAACACATCCTTAGTCACATGGAGGAACAAGAGGTCATAAACCAACGCCCTATGAGCCTTACAAAGAAACGATATTTGGAGTATGAGGACATCCTCACACGCGTAGCAAAAATCCTTGATATGCCCTTAGGTCAAATGGACCTCTATCTCTGGGCGAAGAAAAGTGGTGAGGTACTAAAGTAGGTGAAAAAATGAGAATCACAATTAATGGAGAAACCAAGGAGATCTGGACACTATGGCGAGAAGGAGGAATAGTAAAAATGGTCGACCAACGTATCCTTCCCCATAAGTTCAGGATTATCAATCTCAATTCCCATAGAGAGACTGCGAACGCCATACAAGACATGGCTACTCGTGGAGCAGGGGCAATAGGAGTTGCTGGAGGCTATGGCATCGCACAAGCAGCCTTAGAGGCTCAAAACCTTGATCTAACACAGTTCAACGCCTACGTTCTTGATGCTGCAAACATGCTAAAAAAAACTAGACCTACAGCCGTGAACCTCTTCAATGTTATCGATCGCTGCCTAAGATCAGACTTAAAAGGTAATGTTGTTCAAAGGGTCTCAGCAATATGTGAGAAAGCCGATCAGATTGCACTCGAAGATCTTGACGCATCAAGACAGATGGGTATTCACGGTGACACCTTAATCAAAGACGGCTTTCGAGTTTTAACCCACTGCAACGCAGGCGCCCTCGCCTTTATCGACTACGGATCCGCACTCGCACCTATCCGCGTCGCTCACAGAAAAGGAAAAAATATTTTCGTTTATATCGATGAAACACGTCCGCGAAGTCAAGGCGCAAAGTTAACTACTTGGGAACTTCAACAGGAGGGGATCCCATACGCTCTCATAGTAGATAATGCAGCGGGTTATTACCTGCACCGTGGCGATATCGATATGGTCATGGTTGGCGCTGACAGAATCGCCAGAAATGGAGACACTGCTAACAAGATAGGCACATACGAGAAAGCAGTCGTCGCCCATGAAAATGGTGTTCCATTCTATGTCGTTGCTCCTAGTATGACCTTCGATCTAAAATGCATGACTGGAGAACAGATCGAGATAGAGCACAGAACACCCGACGAAGTAAACTGGGTCTGGGGAGCCGACGAAAAAGGTAACTATATCAAAGTTCAAATATCCGCAGATGGAACCAACGCTCTTAACCCCAGCTTCGACGTAACTCCCGCTAAATACATAACGGGATTTATCACCGAATTAGGCTTGATATATGCACCTTACAAGAAAAGAATTAAACAAATTTTAACAAATACGCATTCACTATCTCAATAAAAAATATTGAAACATCTCAAGAAAATAATAAACGGTGCGTGCACGTTCATTAATCTAATTTTGGGTAATCAAATGTCCCCATTATTTTCCGTTTAGATCTCTATGTCTGACCATATTGCTTATATTTTCGGTACTATTACCATTCAAAGGACCCGCCCTAGCTCAATGGTAGAGCATTCGGCTGTAGCTTCCGCCCCGCGGGGCGAAGGCAATCAGGCCTTGAGCAGACACCGAGTGGTTCCAGGTTCAAATCCCGGGGGCGGGACCACTTTTCTAAAAAAAGTACATTAGATCAATTTCTTTCCTGCAAGCTTCTCAACAGAAACGATTATTGCTTGAGTACCTTTGTCTTTCAACCCTTCTGCATCGAGATTTTTAAACATCTGTTGAACAATAGCTGTACCGACAAGAGGCATTTTGAGGCTATCGGAAGTTTCCATGATAATTCGTAGATCTTTAAGATAGTCTTTGACCTTAAAGCCAGGTTCATGGTCGCCTTGAAGCAGCTTCGCGCCATTATTGGTGAGTTGCCAACTTCCCGCAGCACCTCCAGCAACGGCTGTGTGAACTTTTTTAAGATCTACCCCAGCTTTTGACGCGAACATTAATGCCTCAGCAACACCTAGCATGTTCATCCCCACAAGAATCTGGTTCACAGCCTTCGCAATCTGGCCATCGCCGTTTCCTCCAATATGGGTGATAGTTTTTCCCATTACCTGAAATACCGGTAAGACTTCTTCGAAAACATCTTGATCTCCGCCAACCATAATACTCAGTGTCCCGTTACGCGCTCCGATATCTCCACCGCTGACAGGCGCGTCGAGCATTCTGATGTCTTTGTCCTTAAATCTCAACGCCATCTCCCGAGTCTTAATAGGACTTATAGTACTCATGTCTACAACGATTGTACCAAATTTCGCACCATGGATAACCCCATTTGGACCAAATAAAACCTCCTCAACATCTTTATTGTCTGTTACGATATCGATCACAATATCAGAACACTCAGCAACCTCCTTGGGTGACCTAGCTACTTTAGCACCCGCTTCAACCAAAGGCTTTGTCTTAGCATCTGTACGGTTCCAAACCGTCAACGGAAATCCCGCTTTGAGAATGTTCATAGACATTCCACTACCCATGAGACCAAGCCCGATGAACCCAATACGCTTCATTGCAACCAAGAAGAAACAGATCTTAAGGCTCTAAACTGTTTCGCCTCTAACCCTTTAACGAGAAGAGGACGTAGCCAACTGCGATACCCGCAAGAGCAAGGCCAATACCTATCAATATTTGAGTGTTGGCTTTCTGTTTATCGTAAAGAATATGCGTGCTCCGGTAGACCAGCAGAAGACCTACGAAAGTTGCACCATACATCGCCATACTAATAATGCTCTCATTAATCGTCTGCTCTCCAGGATAAGGATGAACAGTGGCAACAGCACCGTTCGCTCCCTGAAGAAATGCAGGTGGCTGCTCAATGATGTCATAAATGCCACCACCAAGAATGAATACGATAAAAAGGATTATTACAAACGTCCCATATTTCACAAAATTATCATTTTGCCTTCCCTTACGCTTCATCATAGGGCTTTGCGCTTTACCCGTGGTAGACGCCATATAGAACTCCTTCCGGGAATGATGCGTAGAATATCAATATATCCTTTATCTGTATTCGTTAGAGTGCTTTTAGCGGGATGAGGTTTATATGCCTTAGAAAGGGAGTGTCATAAGACCTGCTTGCCTCAAAAGATTGCCTGCTCAAGCTGTAAAGAAATATTATATGAAGGTGAGCTCCTCAAGTCACCACAAGACATCATTAAAAAATTCGAGGGAAAGTGTCCACGCTGCAAAAAAGAGCTAAAGTTCAGCACAGAAGGAGTCGACGTTCACCCCTGTAATAGCAAGTAAACTTTAAACCAGATAGGGTTTTAACCTTCCTCCCTTTGCATATTTAAATGGTAAACTAGTTTGGAGCTCAGAAAAACACATATTTACTCTTACCACGCTGAGCATGGAAACGTTGTTGACTTTGGCGGTTTCGCAATGCCCGTCTGGTATGAAGGAATAATACCCGAGCACAACGCTGTCCGTAACGCGTGCGGTATATTTGATACGAGTCACATGGGCAGAGTCTACGCCGAAGGCCCAGAGGTTGTAAAGTTCCTCGATTATGTTGATACCAATGACATATCCTCCCTAATTGACGGAAAGGGCGTCTACGGCGTCATGTGTAAGCCAGATGGCGGGATCGTCGACGACCTCATCGTCTATCGCTTAAGTGCAGAAAAATTCCTAATTGTCTACAACGCGGGTAACCGCGCTAAAGACTTTGCATGGTTGCAGAAAAACACCAGAGGATTCAAAGTCAAGCTCACCGATATGAGCGACAATGTTGGTATGATTGCGGTTCAAGGTCCTCAAGCAGCGGAGATTCTAGCCAAGATAAGCACTATTGACCCCAACCACATTGAGAGGTTTAACCTCGCCTCACTAACGATAAGTGGATTTAACTGCCTCGCAGCACGAACCGGATACACAGGCGAGGATGGCTTCGAAATATTCATCCTAGAAGACCTTTTAAACGATCCACATAAATCGCTCAAGATCTGGAATGATCTTGTTTCAGCTGGAGCAAAACCTTGTGGTCTAGGCGCGCGCGACAGCCTCCGTCTAGAAGCAGGGCTTTGGCTATATGGAAACGACATCGATGAAAACACAAATCCTGTTGAAGCAGGGTTAAAATGGGTAGTGAAAATGAAGAAACCCTACTTCAACGGCAAGAAAGCCCTTGAGTCAATAATAGAAAAGGGGGTTACTCGGACACTACTTGGGATCATACTTACCGAACGCGGTATACCCCGTCACGGTTACGAAGTCTACGATGGAGAGAAAAAGATAGGGGTCGTTACGAGTGGAGGTGTTGCTCCGATACTTGACGCGAGTATAGCGCTCGCTTACCTCTCCCCCGAGTACAAGGAGGTAGGTAAAGAGATCCTAGTCAAGATTCGCACAAATTTAGTGAAGGGAAAAATAGTTAAGCACCACCCATTCTATGATGACTCCAAGTACGGTTGGAAGAGGGTTAAATCATGACCGATGAAACTAAAATCGAGTTAGGATACTACTACACGAAAGAGCACGAATGGGCAAAGCCTAGCGACGACGTCGTGATCATAGGCGTCAGCGACTATGCTCAAGCTCAGCTTCACGAAATCGTTTACGTCGAGCTCCCAAAGAAAGACGCCGAGGTTAGCCAAGGCGAGGCTATTGGTGCAGTTGAATCTGTAAAAGCTGTAACCGACTTTTACAGCCCAGTCACCGGAAAAATCGTTGAAGTTAACGAAGCTTTACTTAATAGCCCCGAAAAGATCAATACTGATGCCTATGGTGAGGGCTGGATGGCCAAGGTGAAAACTAGTAACTGGGATGCAAACGTCGCAAAACTGATGGATGCCGAAAAGTATAAACAACACATAGCGACGCTCAAACATTAGCCACCCATTTTTCTGTGCAGGGGTTCCCGAGTGGCCAAAGGGGTCAGGTTCAGGACCTGATGGACTAGTCCTCCGTGGGTTCAAACCCCACCCTCTGCACCATTTTATTTAAAAAATGCATTTTTTTAATAAAAAGAATCTCTTTAAATTTTAATCTAATTTTTTTTATCATTATGAAATCTTGATTAATTATTAATAAGAAAATATCAGTAATAATTTCTTCGCAGTGGTAAAAAAATGCGCGCGCATCGCCTACAGTACTATGGAAACAACTGCTTCTTGATAACAGCTTTTTCATCGTTTAAAACATTGAGCTTCAACTCGAACTCATGGAGTCTCTCTTTATACCTAATAATTAGCGGTTCGATATCCTTACTGTTTTTCCTGAACTCGACCATCCTATCCAAATCATCTGGATACTCGACGCTTATCCTCGGTTTGCCACTGTTTGCAGACTCTAGCATTTTCAAATTACTTCTTATTTTTCGGAAATCTGAGCGAAATTCTATAGCTTTGACTTCCTCTTCGATTTTCAGCATCCTAAGTAATAGTTCCTTTCTTTCCGAAAACATAAACAAACACTATTACTAATATACACACGCGTTCATATAGCTCTTTATTAAAAAATGGTTGAAAATGGTATATTTTAATCCGTTCTCTATGGCAAAAATTTCAACGGAGCGAAGCAATATAACCCCCGATCTAATTCTTCTTATGGTGAATGATAATGTCAGCAAAAACACAAATCATGAAAGAGTTCGCCGAATATCACTTAAACTCCTTAGATGAAATTCTTAAGGGACTCGAGGAGAAAGAAGCAAACTACAAGATAACCGATGAGTCAAACACTATAGAATGGATCGTTAACCATCTCTGCAGGATAAGTAATACCAACCTTCCAAGGATAATTAGAGGAGATCCAAATTGGAAGCCTACTGGTTGGCCAGATGACTACAAAGAAAAGCATTACTCACTTGATAAATATATGGCTGATCTCGCTGCTGGGAAAAGAATGGTAATCGATGGCATCGGAAAACTCAATGACGCTCAATTGGAAGAAGATATAACACTCTGGGGCGGTACCAAGAAAAGAAAGGTTGGTCTCTTCGCCTACCTGGGTGAGATAGTCCACCATAAAGGGCAGATCGCATATATTAGGGGAACAGTTAAACGGTTCAAAGAAAAAGACTCCGATTTTCTTGAAACTTGCTAAATATTTTCTAAAAAAAAATATTATTTTTTAATAAAATTTTAAATCATAAAAAAAAATTTAAAAAAATTTCTATAATTATTATCAGCCCACCTCAGTCCAATGAAGTTATTTTATTTGATCAGTACTTGATGGACTGTAGCGCGCATTAAAAGAAAATTTTGGACAAGTTGTAAGATATTTAAGAAAAACGAAAACAAGTAAGGGTCTGGAGAATTAAAACCCTTTTTAATGATGAGGAGATTCAACCTCACACTCTTTTTACTTTTTAAATTAAAATTATTGTTCACAATCTATAAATAGATAATGAAACAGAAGTAAAACCAAGATTCTAGGTGGGTTAAAATGACGACGAAGACGAACATGATTAAGGGGTTTGCTCAAATAGGATTTGATAGGCTCGGCAGAGCCATGAAGGATGTAAAACCTGAACAGCTCGACTGGAAGAGCTGCTCACAGTCTAATACAATAAGGTGGATACTTACACACCTTTCAGAGGAGCTTAACGTTTACCTCCCAAAGTTCCTAGGTGAGACGCCACCTAAGGACTGGCCGAAGGACTACGTCGACAATCCAAAGTTCAAACTAGATAAGATCATGGCAGACATCGAAAAAGGAAAACGGAAACTCAACGCCGGCCTTAACAAGCTGACGAATGAGAAGCTCGCAGAAGAAATCGACGCTTGGGCAGGTAAGAAACAAAGGGAGTATTACCTAATGAGCATGGTGAGTGAGATCGTCCACCACGAAGGCCAGATCGCAGCCATCCTCGGCGTAGAGAAGAGAA
>CAZIAF010000004.1:0-33431 GCA_964537625.1 uncultured Candidatus Bathyarchaeia archaeon | reverse complement strand
CTCAAAGGAGGTTTTCCCGATTTGGTTTATCTGTTCTCTTAGGTTAGTGAAATCTTTGATGAATTGTCGGCCGAGTTCTGTTATCTTGGTGCCACCACCGCCTTGGCGTCCACCCTTGTGTGCATCGAGTAGCGGAGAGCCGAGGTGTTCTTCAGCCTGCTTAACGAGCCCCCAAGCGTATCGGTAGCTCATACCTAGGTTTCCAGCAGCTTCCTTCAGGGTGCCTGTCTCCTCGATCTTCTTAAGGAGGCTGTAGGCGCCTGGGCCGAAAACATAGCCTTCTTCGGTTTCCAACCAGACCTTGAATGCTGGATGGGGTTGTTTAAATTTCATCACTAGGAAAGGTATTTGTTAGAACTGAAATGCTTTTTCAGTTGGAAGCGTTCTCGGACTGTGGCATGGCAACTCCGTTGGTTTTCTCTTTCGGATCCGTTTTGAACTGCATTTCATAGAGCCGTTCATATAGTCCACCCTTCGCCAGAAGCTGTTTATGTGTGCCTTTTTCAGCTATCTTGCCTTGTTCTATCACAATTATGGTGTCTGCGCTTCGAACTGTGGATAATCTGTGTGCGATGACGATGGCGGTTCTGTTCTTAAGCATCTTATCCATCGCCTTCTGTATTATCAGTTCTGTATAAGCATCGATGCTGCTCGTTGCCTCATCCATAATAAGGATTCGAGGGTCGACTAGGAGTGCCCTGGCGAGGGAAACTAGCTGCCTCTGCCCTACGCTTAATCTTCCGCCGCGCTCCTTGACGTCTGTCTTGTATCCTTCAGGGAGTTTTTCGATAAAATCGTGGGCACCTATCGACTTTGCGACGGCTATGACCTCGTCGTCTGTGGCTGTTGGTCGGCTGTACCTGATGTTATCCATTAGCGTACCTGAGAATAGGAATGGGTCCTGAAGGACGATGCTCATCTGTCTACGTAGCGTCTCGATTTTCAGAGTTTTCAGGTCGTGGTTGTCGACAGTTATCCGTCCCTCAGTGGGGTTATAGAACCTGTAAAGGAGATTCGCCATTGTTGTCTTGCCTACGCCGGTGGGGCCGACGAGGGCGACGGTTGTGTTAGGTTCTATGACGAGATTAATTTCTCTAAGAACCGAATGCTTCTCATCGTAGCTGAAGGACACGTTCTTGAATGCGATTCTGCCTTGAATGAGGCCTATCGCTTTCGCATCCTTCTGGTCCTCGATCTCGACTTGTGTATCGATTACGTTGAAGACGCGTTCAGCTGCAGCCAAAGCAGATTGGACGCTGTTCCAGAACATACTGATATCCTGTATAGGCATGAAGAAGCGGGTTACATAAGACATGAAGGCGAAGAGTACTCCGACAGTTAATGCCCCTTGAATCACCGCGGTTCCACCATACCAAAGGACAAGTGCTTGTCCGATGGCGGTGAAGAGAGTCACAGCCGGCCAAAACGCTGACATTACTCTTCCAGCCTCTACATTCGCGTCCATGTTGGAAACGTTTACTTGCTGGAATTGGCTCCTTGTGTCTCCCTCTTTTGAGTAGCTTTGTATCTCTTTAATGCCGCTTACACTCTCCTCCATCTGAGCTGAGACGCTCGCGATAGTCTTTCGGGTCTCTCTGTACACTTTCCTGACCCTGGCTCCCCAAAAGATCATGAAAATTACTATCATCGGGATGACGGTGAATGTGATGATACTTAGCCATGTGCTCATCCAGAACATGATGGTGATTATTCCTACAAGTGTGAGTAGGTCAGCCATGACACCGACTAAACCAGTTGAGATTAGTTCCGTAATCTTATCTATATCATTAGTAGCCCTGCTCACAATGCCTCCAACATCTTTCTCTGCGTAGTACCTTAGGCTTAGTTTCTGGAGGTGACGGAAGATGTCCATCCTCATATCATATTCCATCTTGCTTCCGAGCCATTCTATCGTGTAGTTCTGGGCGTACTGTGAAACAAAGGTAAGTACGTTCACAGCCACGTAAGCAAAGGAGAGTAATGTGAGGCCGACAGCGTCGAGTTGTTGAATATATTTGTCTATGGCGAGGCTGAAGATAAAGGGTGGAATCAGGTTAAGCCCAGTCGTCGCGAGGACAGCGACGAGCATCAAGACCGATTGCTTGCGATATTTTAGTGTATAGGCAAACATTCTTGCCGCTAAGACGTGGTCGGGTACGCTTCGCTTGAATTTCTCGTCCTCCTCATCGATTCCGTGGAAGTGACCTCCTGCCCCATGCATGCCCATTCTAGTCCACCTCCATCGACTTGGCCCCTATCTGTGTCTGGTAGAGCTTTCTATAGATACCATCTCGAGCGAGGAGCTGCTCGTGAGTGCCCTCCTCGGCTATCTCGCCGTTTTCGAGGACGACTATGTAGTCTGCCTTTTTGATTGAGCTGAGCCTTTGTGTGATGATGAATGTGGTGCGATTCTCGAGCAACTCGTCGAGTGCCTCTTGTATTTCATGCTCGGTCTGCGTGTCCACACTGCTGGTGGAGTCGTCTAGGATTAGGATCATGGGGTTTTTGAGGAGAGCTCTAGCTATCGCAATGCGCTGCTTTTGACCACCGGAGACGGTAACTCCTCTCTCACCGATTCTTGTGTCATAACCCTGAGGAAGAGACGTGATGTAGCTGTGTATCTTCGCCTCCTTCGCCGCCTTTTCTATATCCTCCATCCTGGCGTTTTCGACACCGTAGGCGATGTTCTCTTTGAAAGTTGTGCTAAAGATGAAGGGGTCCTGTCTGACGATGCCTACGTAATCGCGTAGTGATTGTATCTTGATGTCCCTGACATCATGGTCGTCTATCTTTATTTTGCCATAAGTTACGTCGTAGAACCGGGGGATCAGATTGATTATGCTGCTCTTCCCTGAGCCTGTTGCGCCTAGTATCGCAACTGTTTGCCCGGGTTTTACGTCGAGGTTGATGTTCTTGAGCACCATATTTGTGCCATCATAGGCGAAGCCAGTATTCTCGAACGTAACATGACCCTCAGGTTTTTCGAGTTCGATCGCGTCCGGCTTGTCGTGGACGGCGACCTCTGCGTCGATTATCTCAAAGACTCGTTTCGATGCAGCGTTTGCCCTGAGTAGGAGTGCTGAAGTCTGACCCAACATTCTAACCGGCTGGGCGATCCGTACCAAGTAAAAATAGAACGAAATGAGGCCACCGATGGTTAGGGAACCTGAGATCACAAGATTCCCGCCATACCAGACGATGAGGACGAAACCTATGCTTGATATGAGCGTCGCTAAGGGAAGGTAGAAGGCCCTAAGCTTTGTGATTGTGATGTTGGTATCGAAGTACTTTGTTGCCTCTATCTCGATCTTTCTCTGTTCTTGCTCCTCTTGGGCGAAGCCCCTCACGACTTTGAGGCCCATGAGGTTCTCTTGAAAGACAGAAGTGATGTCACCGTATTGCTCCCTGACGACGTTCCACATAGGACCCACCTTCCTAGCGAATCTCCAAACCGAGTAGAAAACGAAAGGAAGAGTAACAATGGTTAACATGGTTAGTTGGATGTTTAAAGAAAAGAGTATCCAGAGTACGAATGCAAGCAGGAGGACCGTCGAGACTATCATTCTCAATCCGAAGTCGAAGAAACGTTCTATCAACCCGATGTCCCCGGTAGCGCGTGCCATGAGTTGGCCCGTCCGCTGCTTGTCGTAGAAGCTGAAAGATTGGTCGAGGAGGCTGTTATAGAGGTCGCTTCTCATGTCATAGGAGGCTTTTTGGCTGATCCAGGCTGTGGAGTACCTCTGAAGGTAGTTAAGGAGGCCAAGTATCGCGCTTACGACTACAAGACCGAATACAAATGTACTAAGGGTTGAGTATGTGATATCGTAACCGAAGGTGGCTGATACCCATTTGGCCATTGGTATGAGAATAAACCCCGCCACTCCGCCTGTGAAATTTGTTATTCCCTTATTGGATTCGATGTCTCCGATGAGGTCGATTATACTGCCGATTATTGATGGGGAAAGAACATCGACTATCGTTGATAAAATTAGGAGAAACATGACAGCTTTGAACTGCCAATAGGGAGTTATGTAGCGAATCATCCGTTTGAAGTCGCTCCATCCCCTGCTTACTGCCATTACATCATCCTTTGGTGACCGTTTTTGCCCCAATTCTTTATCTCCTAGATTCCTATGAGCTTGTCTAGTTCCTTAATCGCGGCAGTATAATCCTTGTCGCGAGAAAGTTTGATGTTCGTCATCAGCTGGATTAGGGCTTTCTCGACTTGTTTGTCGAGTTTGGCTGGGTCGCTCTGTTGCTCCACTATCTCCTCGAAGGACTTTCTCTGTCTCTCTGTGCAGGTGTCCATGAGCTCCATGACTCTCCCTCGCTTCTCTCCGGGGACTTTGATGCCGAAGGTCCCGAATCCTTCATACATCCTTTGGAGCATATCCTCGCGCCATTGAGCGTATCCGTCGTCCTTTGCGAGGCTCTCAGTCAGAGAATAGGATATTAAGAAGCGGTGAGCAGTCGCCCTATAGAAGGATTGGACCATGTTCCTAACTTTCTCCTCCTTAGTGGACTCGACGAGGCCTGCCGCGATAAGGAGGTTGAGGTGATGTTGTATGCTCGAGTGGTTTTTATCGAGGGCTTTGGCGAGGTCGGTTGTGGACATCTCCTGATGTCTAAGCATATGTAGTATTCTGCGCCTGTTCTCGTCAGCGAAGAGCTTGGCGACCTCTGGATCCTTGATGATCCTTATCCCAGCAACACCTTGGCTCAAATATATCGCTACACTGCTCTGTAGCGATATATAAAAGTGTTACTTGAAAAACTTGGCTCAGCTTTTTACGCAGAGAAACAGCAGTCAACCACATGAGTAGCTCGGACGCTCATCTCGGCATCATGGTTCTCGATACGGGTCGCGTCCTCACGGGTCCGTTCTCCGGCATACATGCGCACACAATCAAAAAGCTAAGAACAGAAGGAGCAGTATAGATGCCGTCAAAAAGCGAACAGTTAGAGGCAATTACGCGGGAGGTCCAACTCTGCGAGTGCTGTAGCCTCTGTGAGGAAGCAAAAAACCGAGTTTTAGGGGAGGGGAACCCGGATTCACCGGTCTTTTTCATCGGCGAAGCTCCGGGGCGGAGGGAGGACGAGACAGGAAGGCCCTTCGTTGGATCAGCTGGCAAGCTCCTCGACATACTTTTAGCTAAGATTAAGCTCGCTAGAGAGAGGGTTTTCATAGGAAACATCGTAAAATGCCGCCCTCCCGGCAATAGAAGACCAGGAAAGGAGGAGGTCAACAGTTGCTCTCAACACCTTGAAAAACAACTTTCGGTTATCAAACCGAAAGTCATAGCCCCGATGGGTAATAGCGCTGTCGATTACATCTTCGAGAAATACGGTATCGAGAAGAAGGTTATCGGAGAGGCTCACGGGAGGCCTATCGAGGTTATGACTTGCTGGGGCAAAGTGATGATTTATCCGCTCTATCACCCGGCTGCTGCAATATATAATAGGGAACTCCTTAGTGAACTGGAGATCGATATGGCTTCCCTGAGGAAGCTATTGGAGCTCCTTTAGAGCCTTGAGTCTCTTCACAATATTTGGGTGAGTGCTCCAGAGTTCAAGGAAACCGTCGAAACCCGTGACGCGGCGCTGTAGGATCTCGTCAACGAGATTATCGTCGGCCGATCCATAGCGAGACATTTGGATTTCGGCGACGTCGATCCCTGCTCTGTCAGGGTCTGAGATAAAGAGCGTCTTAAAACCGCTTACAGCGATCTTCTCGCCTCTGGCTTGCTGCCTCCAAGTGTCGGAGCTGATCTTGGCGAGACCCTCACTCAGCTTTCGGGCACCGTCGTCGACGATGCTAGCACTGTGCCTGTCGGCGAAGTACTCGCGTTGTCGGCTAAGACCGAGGTTAAGAAGTGTAAGGATAAAATAAGCAACCATCGAGAGGCCGCCAACTAAAGCGAGAGCTGATCCATTTGCCTTCCTGTCCCTACCACCAAACCAGCTGCTCCAGAGGAGGCTACGTGCAAGTATGTAGAAGAGGCTGGGGAGGAAGCTGGCGATCATCATCGTCTGCATGTCCCCGTTCTTCAGGTGTCCGACCTCATGGCCAACCACGGCCTCAACCTCCTCAGGCTCGAGGGTTTTAACGAGGCCATCTGTTACCGCTACCATGTTCCCAGTTAGGGGGGAGCCGTAGGCGAATGCGTTAGGGATGTTTAGATTTGAAAGCATCAGTTTAGGTGTCTTGATCCCGGATCTCTGGCTTATTCTCTCTAGCATTGAGTGAAGTTCAGGTCGTTCACCAGTGTCGAGTTTCTTTACGCCGTAGATGGAGTTGACGATGTACGGTGCAATGAGCCACTGAAGAACATTGAAGAGTGCGACTAGAGTAACTAGTGAGAAGAGGTCAAGAGCCTCGAACCACCAGAGAATTGCGCTAAACGCAACAGTGGTTACAGCTATTATAAGGGCGATTGTCCCGGCCATTGTGAGCTGGAGTTTCCAGAGGCCACTTGTTTTTACCATCGGAGGATTTGAAAGGGTATAGTGGTATATAAGGGAAACTAAGGTGAATCGGAAGGGTTTCTAGAAAGTGTGTTCAGGAGAGTAAAATGGGTTCACAGAGTAAACGTTGCGAGCACAAGCAGTCTAGTGTTTTAGAGATTCAACAAGGGATTAGGGTTATTTCTTAACCAAGTAATCGAGTACAAGGGGACGTTTTTGAGTAAGTTTTAGTTGCGAAGTGTTGCAAGTTACATGCGCTCCGGAGCCTCTATTCCGAGGACGTTGAGGCTATTTCTAAGTACAACTCTGACGGCGTCGACGAGTGCCAGTCTTGCACCCATAAGCTCTGGCTTCTCAGCATTTAATACCCTGAGCGCTTGGTAGAAGCTATTGAATCTATCAGCAAGGGCATTTGCGTAGGCGGTTATGTTACCCGCCTTAAGTTCCTCAGCAGCACTCACGAAAACCTCTGGAAAGAAGGCTATGAAGTTAATTATTTCACGTTCTCGGGGGTCGGTGAGAAGACTATAATCTGTTTTAGGCTTGGCTTCAGCGCGTTTAAGAATATTGCAGCACCGAGCGTAGCTATATTGGATGAAGGGGGCGCTGTTGGTCTCGAAGTTTAGGGCTTTAGCCCAATCAAAGACAACGGTTTTGTTGGCGTCGACGCTTAGGAGCGTGTACTTGACGGCGCCATTTCCAACCATCCTGGCGATGTCTCGTCGCTGTTCCTCGGGTAGATTTGGGTTACGCTTCGTGACCTCTTCGAAGGCGAGTTCGACGCTCCTGTCTATGACATCGTTAAGGGCTACGTATCTGCCAAGACGGCCACTCATTTTCCCCTCAGGAAGCTTGACAAATTCATAGCCATAATGCATCTGATTGTCACCCATTTTGGGTTTACCCAAAGCGACGAGGGCTATCCTAAGCTGAAGTTGAGCGAGAGCTTGCTCCTGCCCGATTACGTTGATGACCCTGTCGACACCGGTACCGAATTTGTAGATGCTGTAAGCCATGTCTCTGAGCGTGTAAAGCGTGGTGCCATCACTACGGACGAGAACTAGGCGAGGTATCTCATGATGCTGCGCGAGTCCCCACCGCTCTTTGAGAACATATACATTCGCTACCTCATCGCAGTTGAGTACTAAGGCTCCCTGGTCCAACTCGACGAAGTTGGTATTCTTCAAGGCTTCAAGGACCTCATCCGCCTTCCTCTCCCAAACGAGATCGCTCTCATAATCAAAAGAGTCGTAGCGGATGCCTAACTCTCCCATAGTCTTAACGAATCCATCAATGCAGATCTTGACGAGATGCCTTACAATCTTGTTGGTCTCGGGGTTGTTGTTTTCGTATGCAGTGTTGAGTTTGGCTATTTCTGTAGATGGGTTCTCGAATGCAGCGAGTTTCTCCTTGAGGCTTGCGAATATACTGGGGATCGTCTTTTCGAGGTCCGCGGCGGCTGCCTCGAACTTTTCAATTTCCTCCTGGAGCTCTGCCATCATTGGGACGTCGCCCCTCTCCTCAGCCAATTTGAGTTCCAGTTGGACACGCTTGAATTCGATGTTCACGTTGGTGCTCGCGTAGATGGCGCCGATGAATATCTCCCCCCTCATATCGGGTTCGGGCATACCAAGTAAGGTCCAACCCCAAGTTGCGAGGGCTACCTGCCGCCCCATATCATTTACAAGGAAGTGAACAGTTACCTCATGGCCGCGAAGTTTGAGTATTTTTGCTAAGCAGGCCCCCATAATTGCATTTCGCGCATGACCTATAGTAAGCGGGTGGATCGGGTTTGCTGATGTGTGCTCAACCATCACCCTCCATGGCTTTTCGACTTTTAGGTAACCGTACTCAGGATCCTTCGCAGCAGTTTCCAATACGAGTTTAGCGAAGGCACCGGCATCAGCATGGAAGTTAATATACCCGTTCACAGCTTCAACTGAATTGATTAGCATAGAGGGTTTCACATAACTAGCGATTTTAATGGCGATATCGGCTGGTTTCTGCCTTAACGTCCTTGCTAACTGGAAGGATACGGCTGATGCAAGCTCACCCATCACGGATTCAGGTGGCCGGTTGAACTTGGATTCTGGTAATTCCACACCAGGGAATGCTGCTTCAACAGCAACCTCAAGCTGGTGCTGACACTCCTCTCTAAGCTGCGCGAGGGGATCGGACATGGCAAACTCACTCGGTTGTCCAGTAAGGCGAGTAGAGATCACGTTAAAGAGAGTTACGCTCCTATGGATTCGATTAAAAAAATGGCATCCGAGTCAATTGACAAAAGATGACGGTAAGAGGGTAACTTCATATTAACTCAGCCTTTTAGATATGCGATGCTCTACTTCGGCTATGGCTCCAACCTCTCAACCAAGTATGTTAGAAGCTACACACCTAGCGCTACCTTAATCATGCGTGCTTTTCTCCCCAACTACCACATCGAATTTAGGAGATATTCAGACAACCTAAAGGGCGGAATAAGCACCATCATTGAGGCACCTGGAGAAATGGTACACGGCGTCATCTATGAGGTTGACCCGAAGGAGATCGAGGCACTCGACATTCTGGAGAAGGTACCGCTCGGGGTATACAAACGGGAGGAATTCATGGTGATTGGTGAGAATTGTAAGTGGTATAAAGCCGACCTATATAGAGTGGTAAAGCCTGAGGGACCTTATAAAGCATCGAAGAAATACGTCGGGTACATGGTGGAAGGGATGCGGGAGCAGGGCATAGACCCGAGTTATTCAAAGAGATTCTTTGACCTCTATGAGACGTTGCCTGAGACATCTGAGAAGTTTTAGTGGCGAGCCCGGTGGGATTCGAACCCACGCTCTCCGGCTTCGGAGGCCGACGCCTTATCCGCTGGGCTACGGGCTCTAATACGTAGGGTCAGAGATGTAGGGCATTAAAGTGTTTCTTCGATGAGTCAAATTTGCATTTTTTGATAAGAAAGACGGTTTTCCAAGTATTATTTCGATTAATTTGATTCTGAGAAGAGAAAGCTAGGAATATTACCCCTATTGGGGACTGTATTCATTGGTTCAATGGCGAGTTTTTGTACTCAGAGTTTTCATCGATCCCACTTTAATGTAGTATGCAAATGCTAAAACATCAATCCGCTAACATTGTAGTAGAGGTAAAAGAGATGCCCTACATCAGACCTGAAGACAGACCCAAGTATGATAAGGTATTAACCGAGATCATTGAGATGTTGAAAGCCCAGCCCGTTGAAAGGGTCGATGGTGAACTTAATTATTGTGTCACCCGGATATTGAAGGGAGTCTATCCACCCAAATATTTCAACTACAACCGCGCAGTCGGTGTCCTTGAATGCATAAAGCTAGAGTTCTATCGCAGGATGGTAGGTCCCTATGAGGATATAAAAATTAAAGAGTCAGGGGATGTCTAGAGAGCTGAAAATGTCGGCTCGGAGGGTAATCATCTGCACCGGTCCCCCTGGAAATGGGAGGGACGAGATGCTCGTAAAAATGAAGGAAAAATCGGGTTTCAACTACTACCACCTATTCGAGTACATCGTCGAGGAAGCGCGCTTAGAGGGCACAAACCTCACCAAGCTTAACATTCTCGACTTCTACGACAGCCAGCCCGAGAAGATGGAGTCCCTCCGCAAGGCAGCGATAGCTCGGATCTTGGTGGAGATCCGGGATCGTGTAGGTGTCCACATCGTCAGTACCCCTTACCACTTCGAGTGGAAAGGAAACCGCTTCAAGGGGATCAGCGACGACGACATTCGTGAGCTCGACCCTGAGCTATTCGTAGTAATTTTCGATGACATCATCAGAGTCCGTGATAGGCTAGCTCAAGACCAGCAGTGGATGGAGCACAGGTACACCCTCGGCGAGATAGCCAACTGGCGCCGTGAGGAGATGGCTGGCGTTTACGAGATCGCCAAGAGTTTTAAGCCTCACAGGGAGGTCCAGATAGTAGCCTACGAGAACGGCCCAGATTTCCTCCGTGACCTCATCTACAACTACCGGAAGGAAAAAGTCTACCTCAGTCATCCAATTTCCGGTGAAGGGACAGATTTCTTCAAGGCAGTAAGCAAGTTTATGAAGAGCCTTGAAACTTACTACGTTGTCTTCGATCCCTCAATGATCAAGGATTGGGAAATAGTTGAGTCTTGGCGCGACGCATTGAACAGCGCTATCGACCTCCATGAGGCGAGACCGAGCAGGATCCAAGTCCGAATCGTCTACATGGATGGTCCAAAGAAGGTCATTCTTGACACCGCTGAGGTGGAGGCTGCGATTAAGAACCTTCGTTTCCAGATAATAGACAGTGACTATAAGCTCATAGAGAACAGTCAGATAGTCGTCGTGTACCACCCCCGTCAAAGCATCAGCGCCGGTGTCATGTGTGAGATGGTCTACGCTAAGAGCCTCGCTAAACTCGTTTACGTCTATTACCCCTACGAACCAAGTCCCTTCTTTGAGTGGTATAGCACCCGTATCTTCAAGGACGAGATCGAACTCCGAGACTTCCTTATTAAAGAGTCGAAAATGACTGGCCAGCTCCCCCTTGATCTATATTCCTATAGGGAATAACGGTGACACCTGACTGCGCGTGTTATAAATACGGCGGTTAACGGAAAATATTCGTTTAAGATGGAGATCACTCAAGTCCGGAAGAGAAACGGCAGAATAGTCGAATTCGAACAGGAGCGAATAACCGACGCAGTCCATAAGGCCCTCGTAGCATCGGGATCCAAAGATGGGGAGTACTCAAAGAGGATCTCCGATGAGGTTGTTACGAAACTTGTAGAGAGATTCTTGAGTAAGACACCCACAGTCGAGGACATTCAGGATATAGTCGTTGAGACATTCGGAAAATTAGGATATGAGAAAGTGGCTAGGGAGTACGAGGAATACAGGGAGAAGAAAGCGGAGATCCGGAAAGTTAAAGGAGAGTTACAGCTCGAGGAGGACCTCAAACTGACAGTGAACTCCCTCGAGGTCCTCAAGAAGAGGTACCTACTGAAAAACGACGAGGGCGAAATCGTGGAAACTCCTGTACAGATGTTTAAACGAGTCGCCCACGCGATCGCTAGAGCAGAAAAGAGATATGGTGATGACCCGCAGAAGGCGGAGAAGGAGTTCTACTCAGTGATGAGCAAACTCGAGTTCCTGCCTAACTCCCCAACCCTCTTCAACGCTGGTACCGGTACAAAATTTGCATTATCAGCCTGCTACGTCCTCCCGGTAAACGACTCCCTTGAGAGTATCTTTACAGCTGTTAAAAATATGGCTTTGATCGAGCAGACAGGCGGAGGCGTCGGGTTCGACTTCTCACGGCTAAGACCAAAAGGAGACTTAGTCAAATCGACTAAGGGTGTCGCTTCAGGACCACTGAGTTTCATGAAAATATTCGACGCCACAACAGAAGTTATCAAAGCGGGGGGGCGTAGACGTGGCGCAATGATGGCGATTCTTCGCATCGACCACCCAGACATTCTAGAGTTCATTTCAGCGAAAACCGAGGAAGGAATACTCACTAACTTCAATGTCTCTGTCGCGGTAACGGATGAGTTCATGAAAGCCCTAGAGGAGAACAAAAACTATGAGCTTATCAACCCTAGAAATGGGGAAACCATTCGAAGACTCGACGCTAGGTACGTCTGGGATCAGATCATCGAGTGTGCCTGGAGGAGTGGAGATCCAGGCATCGTTTTCATAGACGAGATTAACAGACACAACCCAACTCCTCTCGTAGGAAGAATAGACGCCACTAACCCATGCGGCGAACAGCCTCTTCTCCCCTACGAGTCATGCAACCTAGGGAGCATCAACCTCCTCAAGATAGTCGATGAGTTCGGAGAGATCAACTGGCGTAGATTTAGAGAGATAATCTGGATAGCTGTACACTTCCTCGACAACGTGATCGACGTCAACTCCTACCCCATTCCTGAAGTAGGTCAGTTAACTAGGGCAAATAGGAAGATAGGTTTGGGTGTAATGGGCTTCGCCGAGTTCCTGATCAGGCTCGGTGTACCTTACGACTCACAGCAAGCAGTTGAGCTCGGGGAAAAAATTGCAGCCTTCCTCGTTGAGGAAGCGGGAAAAGCATCGGAGGATCTCGCAGCTCGTCGAGGTCCCTTCCCGAACACTGAGAAGAGTATTTGGAAGGAAACCACAAAGAGGAGAAGAAATGCGACAATCACTACAATCGCCCCTACAGGAACCATCAGTATTATTGCAGGCTGCTCATCAGGCATCGAACCCATCTTCGCAATCGGCTTCATCAGGAATGTCCTCGATGGAGCAAAGCTCCTGGAGCTCAATCCATTATACGAACAACTCGCCAAGAAAAATGGATTCTATAGTGGTGACATCGTCGATGATATTGCGAGGACCGGTACAGCGAAAGACGTTAAGGGCGTACCCGAATGGGTTAAGAGAATTTTCGTTACGGCACACGAGATCCCACCCGAGTGGCACGTTAAGATCCAGGCAGCATTCCAGAGACACATCGATAATGCAGTCTCCAAGACTGTTAATCTCCCCGAGAATGCTTCGGTTAAGGACGTTGAGGCTGTCTTCTACCTCGCATATGCACTTAGGTGTAAGGGAGTCACAGTCTATAGATACGGGAGCAAAAAGGAGCAGGTGCTTAACCTAGGCATCAAATCCGGGAACAAAAAAAGGTACACAAGTGCAGACGAAGTTTACGCTGGTGGAAAACCATCGATAGTTTGCGAGACATGCGGGTGATTAAAACGGGTTACATTTATCTTTACTATGGGACTGGTGGAGGTAAAACAACAAACGCCCTAGGGTTAGCATTCAGGTCGGTGGGTCACAGACACAAAGTAGTTGTGGTTCAGTTCATGAAATGGTACAAGGAGACAGGGGAGTATAAAATTAGGGATATGATTTCCGACTTTTATGAGATACGTCAGTTTGGCAGACCAGGGTGGCTAAAGCTTGGAAAAGAGGACTCTATTGTGGAATCGGCATTTTTAACGAGGGAACCTTCCGAGGAAGATAAAAAGGCTGCACAAGAGGGGTTGGATTTCGCCCAGCGAAAACTAAGAGAAGGTAAAACCGACTTACTCATACTGGATGAGTTATGTCTTGCAGTAAAATCTGAGCTACTCACCGTCTCCTCTGTACTGGATATCCTAGAGATTATCCCGGAGAAGACAACGGTCGTTCTAACGGGTAGATATGCGTCAAAAGAGCTTATCGACAGAGCGGAGTTTGTGAACGAGATAGTTGAGATCAAAACACCAATAGAATTCGTGACAGATGAGGGAATCCAATATTAGGGTCATTATTAGGACTAGATCGACCTAAAAATTCCTCTCCGATTTGCTCAATCTTCTATTAATATGAGTAAAATTATGATGAAAAAGTCGTAGAAGGCAGCTTCATATGTTCGATTGTTTTAAAGAAAAAGTAAATAACTCTTTTCTTCTCTAGAAGCAAAGTAGAGTTTTTATTGCTTTCGTGAGCACTTCCCGCTATCTCGGAGGCTCCTGTTTTAGGGTTCATCAAGCGGATTGTTGAGAAGCTCTCTCCAACAACGATGCCTTCGGTTTATTGGGAACTTGTCTTCGTAGGTTTCGCAATAATGATGGGAATGAGCTTACCTGCCTCATTTCTGCCGATCCTAGCTGAAGACCTCGACCCCTCAGGTGTTCTAGTCGGCCTCGTCATATCAGCATGGTTCTTTAGTCGAATATTCCTTGAACTTCCCGCGGGAATAATCAGTGATCGGATCGGGAGACGGCGATTACTGGTTTTCGGGATAGGTTTAAGCTGCCTTGGTCCGATTCTTTGCAGTCAGGCGAATAACATCTGGCTATTGATCATTGGCCGTGGTGTTTGGGGAATGGGGACCGCATTCTACTTCATGAACAACACAGCGTTGCTAATGGATATTCTTCCCTCTAAGATCAGAGGCAGGGCACTTGGCTTATTCCAGGGAATCGAGTTCGTCGGTAGCTTCATTGGTGCCCCAATAGGTGCTTTCCTCGCCGTCTATCTTACCTTCAACCAGGTCTTCTACTTCACTCTCCTACTGACTGTGATCTCCCTCCTCATCGCTTGGAAATCCAGTGGCATGAAGATCGTCGAGAAGGAAATCGTCGTCAGGGAGCGTCCATCACTTCGAGTTGTTTTAAAGTCTATTGGCGACCGGGGAATTCTCATAGTCTGTCTCAGTACCGTCCTCCGTATGTTGATCATGCAGGGCATCTTTCAGACAGTCTTCCAGCTCTATCTGAATAGGGAGTTGTCCTTCACAGTCTCAGCAATAGGCGTGATTCTCAGTGCCAGGATTGCCGGTCAGGTCATCTCGCTCATCTCCGCGGGTATCCTATCAGATAGGGTCGGAAGATTACCGGTCCTAATTGCGGGGTTCACTGTTTGTGGCTTCACCTTGTTTACATTCACTTTGACAAGTAGTTACGAACTCCTGCTTTTCTTAGGTTTCATTGAGGGACTCGGAGAGGGCTTCGGGATGACCACTTTAATTGCACTTTTAACAGATATTGCACCACCATCGGTGAGGGGGGGAGCAGTCGGGCTTTTCCGAACATTCCAAGATATTGGTGGCTTTGCTGGCCCCATACTATTCATGATCCTATACGAAATCGGGCCATTGACCGCATTCTATATCGCTGCTGGTGTTAATGTCTTGAACATTGTATTATTGATGGCATTCAAATCGAATTCCCGCCAAGAGAAGACTCATCCAGCATGATTCTACTCTTCGCTCTGTAAGCAGGCTTTGTAGCTGCTTCGTAAGAGAATCTGGGCGTACTCGACGATCGTTGGGCCTATGCCTTTTACCTCGGTTAAGGGTCCACATAGCTTCTTCGTCTTTCCACTTGAGGAAACATGGATCTCAGCTGAAGCGAACTCCTCGATGACCCTCAGGGGGGTATCGAATCTATCGAGTAAAACTTCTGCTGAGGTGATGCCGATCTGGGGGAAACCAGATAGTAGGAATAACTGCTGCTTGTGGAGGGGGAGACTCCTGTCGATGACTCGAAGTTGGATTGCCCGATTCTCCTTCGCCTGTTCACGGTAGGCGAGGCGTTGTAGGAGTAAAGCAGTGTCGTTGGCGTCTTCCGTGGGAATTATGCTGAAACCATAGTCGAGGGCGATGCTACTGAGTGCCCCGAAGACTGCGGCGGGTTTCATGGCACTTCTCTTCAACGCCTTGCTGACCTGCCCTTCGAGGATTAGCACAGGCTTTTCATATACATCAGCCATGACCTTCGCCTGACTAAAGAGACGACCATCTTTTACACTACTCAGGAAGTCGTTCGCGTCTTTTCTCTCAATGCCTACCCGGTCCGAGACAACATAGTCGCAAACAGGTAGCTTCTGGACGTCGACATGGACGCCGGAGAGACGGAGCATGTTGACTATGTCGCGTCGGTTTGAAGCCTCGTTGCTGTCGACACAGATTTGGAGTTCCTCAGTCGTCATCTGTCACCTCGAATTCAAGCTCCACATGCCTCGGTTCTCTGGTTTCTTTAAGAGTTTTGATGAAACCTAGGACAATATTCCTGAGCGCAGACTGGACGAAAGAATTGATGGGCACAGGTGAACCATTTATCTTTAGGGTCATATCTAAGGCGTATTTGACGCATTTCAAAGGGTTGGCTTCGCTTGCGAGAACAGCCCTCCCCATCTCACGACACGACGGATAGCCACAGGCTTTACAGTTCAAGCCGGCTAGAGGCGGGAAAGCCCGGCTTTCTATGATGTCAGCAAGCTCCTTTACGTTATTAAGATTCAGAGAGGGTACAGAAACGCTATACGGTTTGATTCCGTTTACATCGACTACGGCGATCTCCAAGCCGTTTGATAGCTTCTTGATCTCAGCCTGTTCTCTTGGTACGATAATCCTCGAGACTGTATCGAGTGTTTTGAATCCCTCAAGAACGATGAAATCAACCTCACCCAATGAATCCACAGCTTTCTGTATCGTAATCGCTCGCTGCAAGAAGATTGCTGTGCGTTTTTCGGATAGTATAGCCGAAGCGAAGGCGCCGGCCTCGGCGTGGCGCCAAGTGTCAGTACTCTTTTTGTCGAGCGGGAGACTTTCGGCGGTATGTTTGAGTGTACCAACAATGTAGCTTCGTTTGGTTAGTTCAGCTACGAGGGCTTCGACGACCTGGGTTTTGCCAGCGTTCTTAAAGCCGACGATCGAGACGGCTTTCGGTGCTCTCATGAAGCGAGATGTCCCCCCGGCGGATATATCCTCTGCGGACGCCCTTCAAGGCTAAATCTATTCGAGCTCATCGACATTCGACTGAAGCAGTGGACGTCTTTCACCTTAAATGGGGGAATACTTCATTGAGGATAAAATCTCCTGCAAGAGGACGGGGGATAGACCAACTACATCTTGGATAGAGTGCTTCAACTATGCGCTGTTGAAGGGGTTCTTGCCGGTTATACAGAAAGTGCAGATTTTTTCCTCAGGCAGGTCGATGGCTTTGACGACGTTCTCCGGAGTGTTATAAAGGACATGGTCGATGCTTGGAAGTCGCTCGGCGACGAGGTGACCTATCTCAGTTACTGTCTTCCCCTGAAAAGGTTTGGCCGCGAGAGGCTTATCGGCGGGGTCGCTAAAGCAGGGGTTGAAGATTGGGGAGTAGCTGACGAGAAAGTCGACCTCGGTTGCACCAGCTTTCCTTAGGCTCTTGGCGACGGACTCGCTTACAGTGCCGCGTACGATGCTATCATCGCAGATGGCAACCTTCTTGCCGCGGACAGTGTCACGTATAACGTTGTGTTTAAGGTCAGAGGCGGTTTTTCTGAAGATGGGGTCATCAATAAGATAGGTTCGACCGAGATAGGCATTCTTGATTATTCCTTCGTCAGCGGAGATATGGAGGGCTTCTGCTACGCCGGTGCATACACTCCTGCCAGAGTCTGGTACTGGGATGACTGCTAGGTCATCTCGTGGTCCCTTTTCGACGCCGTATTGTTGCTTTAGGTGGTGGGTTTCGACGAGACCATGACCAAGCCGCTTTCTACTTGTGTGGACATTCTTTCCCTCGATGACGGAGTCGGGGCGGGCGAAGTAGACCCATTCAAAGGCGCAGTGGGAGGGACGAGGTTCTATAACCTGCTCCTCTTTCACGGTCTCACCAGTGAGGTATATGAGTTCCCCTGGAGTCAGATCTCGGCGCTCGTCGAAGACCTCGCCCATGCCTTCGAGGACATCGATGGGGGCTGACTCGGACGCTATGAATAGTTTACCTTTTCCTCTTGCTACGTGTAGAGGACGGATGCCTCTTGGATCGCGGGCTGCGATGAGCATGCTACGGTTCTCCTTCTTATCTAGGACGGTGGCCACGAGGCTGTAATAGGCAAGAGGGAGGCTCCACATAGCCTCTTTGAAGGCAGGAATAATAGTAGTCTCGAGTAGTTTAGTGGTTAGGAGGTTAGTGAAAATGCCCTCATTAGTCTCCCACGTCTTCTTTGGGATGAAGCCATCTAAAGTGAGGGCGATCTTGTATCTATCGGTCTCGATAACCTTCGGGGGTAATCCGTTTTGTACGCTTTCGCCGGAGGCGCAACCAACGACAATGTAGTCGTCGGGGTGACTGAAAGAGTGGTAATGTTTATCGAAGACCCGGGAAACAAGACCGTCGCCACTCCAGACTCGTAGACTTCGGTCGCCTGCTGCGGCGATGCCTGCGCTTTCCTGACCACGGTGCTGAACCCCATAGAGTGTGTAAAGGCTCTTGCGGCTGACGTCCTCACGGGTAAATACGCCTATAACGCCCTGCATGCGGTTCCATGCGCTTTTTCGGGATAAAAAACAGTCGCTCACTAGTTCAGTAGCTTACACTCATGGCTTTTCTGGGAGCAAGGAGGTAGGGAGTAAGGTAAGCTGGGATGTTGCTAAAAGGAAGAATCTCGGGGGCGAGTAGTATACCAAGCTTTTTGGCCATAAAGTCTCTTCTCATTTGGATTCGTGCCCAAGCCTCTGGGTAGATTTCCTCGAACTGCTTCTGTAGTCTTGTGTCGGCTACAGCGACGGTGTCCTCGATGTTGGTTGTGAAGTATCTTGTGCCGGTGCTGGGGATGACATCGACCTGAACGGCCATGCCTGAGGTGATCTTCTCTTTGGAGCTTTTGTAACTGAGGCTGCTTAGCCACTCCTCGAGGCTAGTAAGGTGACCAGGGTTTAGATGGACTCCGAAGAAGGATTCGCCGATCCTGTCGTGGATCGCCTTAAATAGATCTCCACCGGTTGCTCCGATTCTAAGTTTATTATACCATGCGGTGATGGCTTCGAAGTAGGGAGCGACCAGCTTAGGGACATAGTCCCTTATAGCTTTAGGCAGATCCTCCTCTGATTCGACTACAAAACCCGCTCTAGCGCTAAGGCTTCCCCAAGCTCCATACGCCATAGTGAAGGGGTCACCACGTTCTATGACCCTACTGGTTGGGCTTGGAAGACCCATATTAGCTCGGGGACCAGCACTGAGCATAAGATGGCAACTGAGGGGAAGGCCGTTAAGCCGCATGAGGCGTACGGCATCATGTTCAGTCATTCCAGGACGGAGATTGAAAATGACATCTCGAAGCGCTTGCGAAGTCTGCGTCGCAACATACTCGAATTGGGCGAGTTGGTCGACATCGTTGACAGCCCGAATGCCTTCAGTGGGGTGGAGGAGTAGCCTGTTGACGTTGAACGCGTTGTCTTTTCCTGCGCTCCTCCGGATAGTATCAGCTATGTAGCTCGGGATCTCAAGGGTTTTCTCTGGTTCATCCATGTCCTCATTCGTATAGTATTTCCATCCGGCGATGCCTACCATCGCGCCTCGTTTGACGCCGCCAGATCGAAGTATCTGCCTTAGTGGTTGGCTATTACCGCGAGGTTGGCTCACGAGGCTGAAGCTCTCGTATAAAGTGATCTTGAGGTCTTTCTTTATTGGGGTGATATTAGCATATCCAAGTCCCTCATTACCTAAGACAAGAACGGGCTTTTCATCTTTTTTGATGTCAATTATTAGGAGGGTCTCCTCGAAGCGGGGGTCAAAACCGGTGAGCCAAGCGACGTTGGCATAATGTTCTCTGTCGCCATAGACAACGAGAGCATCGAAGCCTTTCTCCTTAGCTTTCTCTCGGAGGATCTGGAGTCTACTCAGGTAAGTCTCGGGGGGGATGATTGGCTCCTTGTTTGGGATGCTGAATTCAGGGAGCTGAAGCTCTTTTAGCTCGGCATGGTATGATATGGGTTTCACCTAGGCATAATTACCGTATTGTGGATATCAGCCTTGGTGTGGCTTTTTGGTGGTGTTATTTAGCTTTCTTTAGTTGCGAATTGTCATAATTCGGTTTTTTTGAACTATGCTCTTTCCTTTGTTTAGAGCATTTTTTAGATACGGGGGTGTAGTTTTCTTTAGGTCTGGCTTTGAGCTATTTCGTTGGCGTCGACTGTGGCTCTCAGGGGACGAAGGCTGTTGTCGTCGATGGGGAGAATGGGGGGGTTGTTGGTAGCGGTTACATCGGTTATGGGATGATAGAGGGGCTTCCTCCTGGTCACCGTGAACAACATCCCTCCAATTGGATCAAGGCTATTATCAAAACTGTTAGAGGTGCAATCAGAGAAGCGAAAATTGTTCCCTCAGAGATTAAGGGGTTAGGCATCTCGGGGCAGCAGCATGGATTTGTCCCCGTCGACTCATCCGGGAAAGTCATACGGCCCGCGAAGCTCTGGAACGATACGAGCACGGTTGAGGAGTGTATGTGGCTGATTGAGTACCTGGGTGGCATTAAGGAGGTCGTGAAGCTTACAGGGAACACGATACTACCGGGTTTTACGGCAGGTAAGATACTCTGGTTGAAGAGGCATGAACCCGAGAACTATGCCAACCTTTCAAAAGTGCTCCTTCCACACGATTACATGAACTTTTGGCTTACGGGGAAGATTTCCATGGAGCCAGGTGACGCCTCGGGTACAGCTCTCATGGATGTGAGGACGAGGCGCTGGCGGAGAGAAGTAGTTGATGCGATCGACATAGACCTCGTGGAGAAATTGCCCGATATACAACCATCAACCGTAGCATCGGGGTTCCTGAATAAGGAGGCAGCTGAGAAACTCAAGCTTCCGGAGGGGATACTAGTGAGCGCTGGCGGTGGCGACAACATGATGGGTGCAATCGGCACTGGGAACACCAGGCCCGGCATAGTCACTGTAAGTCTGGGTACATCGGGTACGATATACGCCTACTCGGAGAAGCCGGTGATCGACCCCTCGGGGGAGGTCCACGCCTTCTGCGACTCCACAGGTGCCTGGCTCCCCCTTGCATGTACTATGAATGTTACAGTCGTCACCGAGGCTGTGAGGAACCTTTTAGGTTACGATTACGCTCTGCTTGAAGCAGCTGTTGAGGATACTCCAGTTGGATCAAGCGGTCTCGTCCTCCTTCCATATCTTACGGGTGAGCGTACACCTAACGTCCCTAACGGTAAGGGAGTACTTTACGGTTTAACACCAGAGAACTTTAAGGCGGCGAACGTTGCCCGAGCTGCCATGGAGGGAGCGATAATGGGTCTCAACTTCGGCTTTAACCGCCTCAAAGAGATGGGGATTGAGCCCTCAGAGGTCCGCCTCACAGGCGGTGGCTCCAAGAACAGAGCGTGGAGGAAAATATGCGCTGATGTCTTCGGTGTCGAAGTCGTTTGCTTACAGGTCGATGAGGGGGCCGCTTATGGTGCATCGTTACAAGCACTCTGGACTTATAATACAAGTCTTGGTGAAAACGCATCAATCTCGAGTATAACAGACGGGTTTGTCCACCTAGATGAAGCGACGAGGACCACACCGAATCCAAGCAATACCAAGATTTATCATAGGCTCCAAAGACTCCAGGATAAACTGAGCCTCGACCTTCGAGACATCTTTGGCGAGAATGCCTGATGCGTCAAACTGTAATAATCACGTGCATTGGCAGCCGACTGCTTAAAGATCTAGAGACTTTTTTTTGGACGCATCTCAGACGTGTCATCGAATAGGTCATTACATAGGTCTATACCACGGCCATGCTACTTGTAATCTCGATAGTTCTATAACGCCCTCTGTAGCCTTCAAACCATGTTAGACCTCAGGTCGCAAAAGGTTGTGAGAACCCACGACGAGATGTTAAAGCATCTCAAAGGAATGAGACTTGAACCAAAGTTCAGTATTGGTGTCTGGTACTTTTACCCCGGTGGAGGCCGCTTCCACGATGCCTATGTGGAGAAGGGTAGTATCGCAGACTGTATCGAGAAGATCAAGACGATGCATGACAATGGACTGGCTAATTCTGATCTCGGTGTCGAAGCCCATTACCCCAATGAGGTCAATCACGATAACCTCCACCTCTACAAAGAGTTGGAGAAGGAGACCGGCATCAAGCTCATCACATGTATCCCTATGCTCTTCTTCGACAAACGGTTCGAGTTTGGTAGCCTCAGCAACCCCAACGCGAAGATAAGAAAATTTGCCATTGACCGGCTCAAGGACTGCCTACGACTAAACAAGGAGCTTGGCACAGACGTCTGCGTTATCTGGCCGGGGATTGATGGCTATGAGAACCCGTTTGGTCACGACTACTACGGGATGTGGAGTCGATTCGAAGGTTCAGTAGCCGAAGCAATGGATGAAGTTCCAGGGATAAGAGTCGCTATGGAGCCGAAGCCATACGAACCCCGAGGCAACAACATATACAGGAATACTGCAAATGGCCTGCTCTTCGCGAGGAACGTCGAAGCCCTCTTAAAACACAGGGATAACTTGAGGATACTAAGGGAGGGACACACCATGGTGGGACTCAACCCTGAGGTTGGTCATGTGCTAATGGGACATGAGGATCTCCCAGGCGCTTTTGCCTCGGTGCTTAAGGAAGGACGCCTCGCCCATAGCCACTGGAACAGTCAACCTCTAGGTAACTACGACCAAGACCTCAATGCTGGCGTACTAGGTATTGACCAGATGCTCGCCACCCTACTCGTTTTCAAGATGTATAACTATACGGGCTATTATGGGATCGACATTAACCCCGAGAGGATGCCAGTAGAGACAGCGATCGCGCTCAACATGAATGCCATCAACGCTGGTGCAGAGGGTATAAACAACCTTGACTACGACAGACTTGTTGAGGGCATATACAACCCGGCAAACAACCGAGGAGCAGTAGAAGAAGCACTTACGAGCATCTGGACACCTAAAGGCACCAAATTAAAAAAGATTTTTTAACTAACTTTATCCCAACCGACGAATTGTTCCGAAGAATACGCTGGTAACACAGCAGCTAAGAGCGTTAAGACTGGGCCCACAAGTAACCCAGCCCAGAATACGAACCCTATGACGCCTAAAATGATGAGAACTACACGTGAACCAGTAGTAATCGGCTTTTTAGGCGACGCGACTTGCCTGAGTATCAAAAAACCCAGTAGAATAGGTACAATTGTAAACACAATCGTGATAATTATCGAAGCGTCGTAAACGGCTCCCGATACAGCCAGAACCAGTTGAGTTAGTGTCATTAGCCCACTACCAATGTTCAAGAAACCAGCTATCGATCCGACGAGACTGACGAGCCCCCAACCGATGCCAAATCTCTTAACCATTATTGCTACCCCCACGATTATCGAAGCAGCTAGAGGCCCAAAGACTAGCATAAGGGACTCTCCTTCCCAAAGGTGTATCCCAATAAGGTCAAGAGGGATCTTGAGCCACTCCAATGCAGTGAACTCCTCGACGTAGCCAACCGCTATCCCGTACTTACCCTGCGTATTGGAGCTGAAAACCGCAATGTAGTAATCATCCTCCTTCTGCACTGGCTGGTCATAGTCGACAACAAAGTGGTAGCTTGTGGGAGTAAATGGCTCGTACCTTGGAGCAGGGGGTCTCACACCCTCAATCAACTTTGCACCATATCCAAGGGGGATCTCTACGAAGATTGGAGCGTCGCCTCCAACAATGCCAGGCCACATAACAACGGCGCTCGGCACGAAGCTGGTTTCTTGGTTCCTGGGTGTATAAACGCTGAACTTGAACCTCTCCCCAACCTTAAGGTGGAGTTTGAAGTACTCGACCTCACTCACCTCATGGAGTTCACGATAAACTGTCCATGATTTAGTGGGTGTCGAGATCTCGACTGCGTTCTCGATGCTGTTGTTTTCCCCATCAGTGCCTAAAGGAGTGTGCCCGTATACAATCGGAGAAATTAGTAATGTGAGCAGCAAAAGAGGCAAAAACCACTTTTTCATGGCCAAAGATTGAATTTGCCAGGTAAAATACTTTCTCACCTAGATGCTCACGGTGATTACTGCTTAAATAAGGGGGTTCTCCAATACACGACGATTAGGTGCCAGCGTTGAGAGTCGCTGTTGTCGATAAGGAGCGTTGTAAACCGGATAAGTGCGATGAAGTCTGCATAAGGTTCTGCCCAATGGTGCGGACTAGAAAGGAAGCGATCCGGATGGGGGACGATGGAAAAGCGTATGTCGCTGAGATGCTATGTAGCGGCTGTGGCATTTGTGTAAAAAAGTGTCCATTCGATGCCCTGAGAATAGTGAACCTTCCCGATCAGTTAAAGTCTGAGCACACCCACCGCTTCGGCCCTAACGCCTTCACACTCTTCAGGATGCCGACTCTCAAGCAGGGCTCCGTCGTCGGCCTACTAGGCCGAAATGGTATTGGGAAGTCGACGGTCCTACGAATCCTAAGCGGTGAGATAGTTCCTAATCTAGGGGACTATGCAACGTCGCCGAATAAGGAGAGGGTTAAGGAGGAGTACGCAGGTCAGCCTATGCACGACTACCTTGAAGCTTTATACTCCGGTAGCATTCAAGTCGTTCACAAGCCCCAGTATGTCGATGGCATACCCAAGGTGATCAAAGGTACCGTCGGCGAGGTATTGAAGAGGCTCGACCAACGCAACATGCTGGAGAAGGTTGCGAATGATCTAGAGATCACCCACATTCTCGACAGACCACTAGATGTTCTAAGTGGTGGCGAGCTCCAGCGCGTCGCCATAGCTACCGCGGTAATAAGGGATGCTAAGGTCTACCTCTTCGACGAGCCGAGCAGCCATCTCGACATCTATCAACGTACTAAGGCTGCTCGCGTCATCAGGAATCTCGTTGACGCTGAGAAGATGGTAGTCGTGGCTGAGCACGACCTCGCTGTCCTCGATTACATGAGCGACGACATCTTCCTCATTTACGGTGAACCCGACGTATATGGTATAGTTAGCCGGATCCACACAGTCCGTGAGGGAATTAATATCTACATCAACGGCTACATCCCCGACGAAAACATACGGTTTAGGGAGTCACCGATCATATTCCACGATAAACCACCCAATATCAACAGAGGCGGGGCTAAACCGATGCTGCAGTGGAGCACACTTGTGAAGAAATACAACGGCTTCCGGCTCGAAGTTGAGGCGGGGAAGATTGGAATAGGTGAAGTCGTCGGCATCCTCGGTATGAACGGAATAGGTAAGACAACGTTCATCAAGATACTCGCTGGTGTAGAGCAACCCGATGAGGGCTCCGTCAATAACCCTACTCTCAAGGTAAGTTACAAGCCACAATACATCAGTGGAAGCTCCGTCGAAGGAACCGTCGAAAATATGCTTAGGAAAGCTGCTGGTGAGAAATATGGGGAGCAGTGGTTCACAGCCGAGGTCATCGAGCCCCTCCACGTCAAGAGGATGCTGGAGAGAGATGTTAATATCTTGAGCGGAGGCGAGCTCCAGCGAGTAGCTATCGCCGAGTGCCTAAGCAGGGACAGTGACATATATCTTCTCGACGAGCCGAGTGCCTATCTCGACGTAGAGGAACGCCTCGCCGTAGCTCGCGCTATCCGGAGGATTACCAAGATGAGGGGCGTAACCGCCTTCGTTGTCGAGCACGACATTGTCACACAGGACTTCATAGCTGACAAGTTGATGGTCTTCACCGGCAAGGCGGGATACCACGGCCACGCCGGACAACCCCTCAGCCTCGAGAATGGGATGAACAACTTCCTAGAACAGATGGGGGTCACATTCCGCCGTGACCCAGATACCAAGAGGCCACGCGTGAATAAACCTGGCTCCAAGCTCGACAGGGAACAGAAGGAGAATAATAGATACTACTATGCTAGTTAATCGAACGCGACAAGTGGATTACCGGGAGCTTAATTCTATCCAAGCTTTCTTATAGGAACTCGAGGATTGTTTTGAACTCTGAAAGTGATGCCTTTCAGGATAACAACGTAAACCTAGATTTATACCCGATGAAACGATGTTCTAATTAATGTTATTCCAAACGGTGAAATCCGAGATAGTATCGCACCTGAGTTACATAGTTGCTTCGAAGGGAGAGGCATTCGTGGTCGACCCGAGACGCGACTGTGATGTATATCTGGAAATAGCTCAACAGTGGGGGGTCAGAATCAAAGACATCTTCGAGACCCATAGAAACGAGGATTACGTCATCGGATCATTTGAGTTGTCTAGGCTCACCGGTGCTAAGATCCACCATGGCCCGGGTCTTCAATGGAAGTACGGCCGTACTATTCACGACGGCGAAGAGCATCTAGTCGGTTTGTTGAAGGTTGTCGCTCTACATACACCTGGACACTCTCTCGAAAGTACGTGTTACGTTCTTTACGACACCGAAAGTGGGAACAAGCCTGTGCTTGTATTCACGGGGGACACGCTCTTCGTTGGTGATTTAGGGAGAACCGACTTCCTCGGCAAAGAGAACACGAGTAGAATGGCTGGGATGCTGTACGATAGTTTGCATGACAAGCTCTTTCCTCTGGGTGACGGCGTAGTGGTCTATCCAGGTCATGGCTTCGGTTCAGTCTGTGGCGGTACAATAAGCGAACGTGAGATCAGCACAATTGGTGCCGAGAGAATGATGAACCAGACGCTAAGACTCTCCAGAGAAGAATTTGTGAAGCGAAAAGCGGAGGAGAAACATGAGACTCCACCCTACTTCAAAGTGATGGAGAAATATAACCTGGAGGGTCCACCGATCCTGGCGCAAATACCCAGCCCACCCGCACTGAAGCCTGCCGAATTTAAAGCAGTCATAGAGAAGGGTATAGCAGTCATCGATACAAGGACACCTCCTGCTTTTGGAGGAGCTCATATTAAGGGATCCTACAGTCTCCCTCCTAGTAGACTATCAAACGCTGGCTGGGTAATTCCCGTCGGTGAAGAGCCTCTGCTCGTTGTTGATGACGGTAAAGCTTTGGATTACGCTGTAAGAAACCTATACAGAATGGGTTATTCCAACTTCGCGGGCTACCTCGCTGGTGGTCTAGAAGCGTGGTTTAAGGAGGGGTTACCTCTTTCCAAGGTTGAATTGATAACCTGCCCCCAACTCAAGGAGATGCATGAATCGAAAGCAAATCCAGTACTAGTGGATGTTCGAAGGCACAGTGAATGGGATGAAGGACACATTGATGGCGCCATCCACATTTATCTCGGTAGACTTCCTGAAAGGCTGGACGAGATTCCAATGGGAAGACCGGTGGTTGTCCAATGTAAAACGGGAACCAGGTCAAGTTTCGCTGCTAGCGTCTTGCTCAAAGCGGGCAGAAAAAATATCTTTAACCTTCTGGGCGGCTTCGACGCCTGGAAGAAGCTTGGTTATCCAGTAGTTAAGAGTTGAACTCAAGGTTTTTTATCTACGAGTTCAATCTGAACCCTATGTTTCCCCTCGGAATTGAACCTTACCTTATCGGTGGGATATTCATAGGTCTAGGTGTTAGTCTCATATACATAATGACTGGGCTGCATGCTACACAAAGTAGTTTTTTCACCACGACTCTCTCCTGGTTCTCCAAACTTGCTCATTTCCAGGAGGAGAGAAATATTAAGGAGCGAGACTGGCGCTTAGTCTTAGCATTAGGGTTGGTATCAGGCGCCTTAATCTATACATTCACGTTTTCGCCAACAGGGTTCTGGGTGACCGGTGTTGCGCTTTGGCGGTTAGCTTTAGGTGGACTCCTCGTCGGTTTTGGCACTCGACTATCGAACGGTTGTACCTCCGGTCATGGTATAAGCGGTCTCGCTTCTCTCTCAACAACTTCCCTATATGCAGTCATAACCTTCATGGTGGTCGGAATAATTACCGCTCAGTTGTTTCAGTTACTGGGGGTTGTGTAATGAATTCTAGAAATATCTCAGTTTACTTAGGTGGAATTCTCTTCGGATTCGGTCTTGCATACAGTGGGATGACGAAGCAGGAGATAGTCCTCAGTTTTCTCAGACTGGTGGATCTGGGCCTCATCTTACTTATGGGGGGCGCAGCGGTAGTCACATTTTTAGCAATAAATGTGGTACCCAAGTTCCTGAAGGCCCCTGTTCTTGGAGGTGCTTTCAAGCCTAGAGTTAGCGTCCTCACTCGTAACACGATTATTGGCGCGGTTATCTTCGGTGTCGGCTGGGGGATCTCAGGACAGTGCCCAGGTTCCGCAGTTGCTAGCCTCGGTACAGGAAATTGGCCAGTAATAGTTGGCTTAGCCGCTATGTTCCTCGGAGCTTACCTAAGGGGCCGATTCGTACTTGGATGACCTAATCTTTAATATGCTAATGCTACCGAGGAAAGCACGATCGAGTGATGACGACTCAGCGTGCGCGAATACCTGTTACTTCCAGGCTTCTACGGTGATACTCTTCACCTTGAAGTCGATTGCGTATTCCTCGGTATCGTAGTAAGATTCGGTGAGGATCTTCGGCGTCTTAAAACCAGCGGCTTCGATGTGTTTGAGATACTCTTCTTGGGGCAGGGCACCAGCGACGCAGCTCGCCCAAGCGTCGAGGTCCCTCCGGATTTCTTCGGGCATCCCTCCCTCGGTAACGATATCAGAGACTGTTATCCGACCTCCAGGCTTCAGCACTCGATAGGCCTCGCGGAAGACTAGGGGTTTGTCGGGGCTGAGGTTGATGACGCAGTTGCTGATGATGGCGTCGACGGTGGCGTTGTCGATGGGCATTTTCTCGATTTCGCCGAAGCGGAATTCGACGTTATCGAAACCGTACTCTCTTGCCGCCTCGGTAGCACGTTTAATCATGGCTTCATTCATGTCGACGCCGATGACCTTCCCCTTCGCACCAACTTTCTTTGCGGCGAGGAATACGTCAATGCCTCCGCCGGAGCCGAGGTCGAGTACGGTTTCACCCTTTTTCAATCCGACGTAGGCGACGGGTGCACCGCAACCGAGACCGAGAATCGCCTCTTGGGGGATGTCCTCAAGCTCAGATACGTTATAGCCTATTGTCTCTGCGGCTTGCTTTGGGTCGCTGCCTCCACAGCAACTACCCTCGCTACCGCAGCCGCAGCCGCATCCACAGTTATTTGACTCGGCTATCGCCGTGTATCTCTCCTTGACCGCATTCTTGATCTGCTTTGCGCTCGCCATATAGATCTAGACAGAATAAAGCAGTTACATATTTAAAAACATTGATATGAGTTTATTTTCGTAAACCTTTTGAGAACACCCATATTAAGTTAAGCTATGAAGGAGACCTGCGGCTGGGGGACTGCCGACGCCGTTATGACCACGTATCATAACGAGGAGTGGGGTGTGCCTGTCCATAACGACCGTCTCCATTTCGAGTTCATAGTTTTAGAGGGTGTCCAGGCAGGACTAAGTTGGCGTACAGTTCTACACAGGCGTGAAGCATATCGAGACGCTTACCATAACTTCGACCCAAAAAAGGTTGCGGAGTACAATGAGGCCGACGTTGAGAGGCTTTTGGCAAACCCAGGGATCATTCGCAACCGTAGAAAGATTGTAGCTGCAATAAGGAACGCCCGTAGTTTCTTAGAGGTACAGAGGGAATTCGGCAGCTTCGACAATTACATTTGGGGGTTCGTCGGAGGTATTCAGAGGGTAAACGTTTTTACAAGCTTCAAGGAGATGCCGGCTGAGACCGAGGAGAGCCGCGCCATGAGCAGGGATCTCAAGAAGAGAGGATTCACATTCGTGGGCCCCACTATCTGCTACGCCTATATGCAGGCAGCTGGCCTCGTTAACGACCACCTAACCAAGTGCTATAGGTGGAAAGAAGTGCAGGAGAAAAAGCCTTGACGGTTTTCGATGGCCTTCTGAAGCCGGTTCCGGAGCTCTTCCTCGAGAAGGTAGGGGAGATTGGTGACTCCGATTACATCCTCTTCGGGGCACCCCTCGATAGGACAGCCTCTTACCGAAGCGGGAGCAGATTCGCACCCTCAGCTATCCGTTCAATGAGCCAGTACATGGAGAGCTATAGCGTCAGGACTGGCCTTAACTGGGAGGATCTTAAGCTGGTCGACGTGGGCGACGTCGTTGACATGAAGGAGGTTGAACCCGCCATCGAGCACATCAGATGTGTAATAGATGAGATCAGGGGGCGGGATAAGTTACCTATTATGCTGGGTGGGGAGCACACCGTCACCTTCGGCGCCCTACGTGCGCTAAGGCCGGAGGCAGTCGTTGTCTTCGATGCTCACCTCGACCTTAGGGATAGCCTCTTTGAGGAGAGGCTCTGCCACGCTACCTACCTCCGAAGGGCTCATGAGGAGAAGGTCTTCAAGCTGGTAATCATAGCCGCTAGGGCGCTATCGGTGGAGGAGATCGCCTATGCTGAGGAGAAGAAGATTACGTTAATCACAGCCAAGGATATAAAGAAGTCCGGTGTCGAGTCCGCGATTGAGAGGACTAGGCGTGTCATCGAAAACGCGGCGTCCGTCTACTTGAGTGTCGATATGGACGCCGTCGACCCCGCCGAGGCCCCCGCCGTAGGTAACCCTAGTCCCGAAGGCGTAGGAGTCACCAATCTACTCGACTTGGTATCTGGAATAGTTGACCGTCGCCTCATTGGCTTCGATGTGACGGAGGTATCACCCCACTACGATTCGGGACTCACAGCAATCCAGGCTGCTTATATTGTGCTGGAGACGCTTTATGCAACTGAGAGGGCACGTAGAGACCCCTCCTCATAGCCCATATATGCCACCGAGTCAAAGTCTAGGCGATGACGGCTCCCGACTTTATCATGGACGAGGGCGAGGAGGAGATCAGACCAAAGGGGCGTCTCGCACCGGATAACCTACCCAACAGCTATCTACTCAGCGCTGGCTACGACGGTGCAGAGCAGAAGGCGTACCTCCGACTTTACGAGCCGGTAAGCCAACAGGTCTACCTCTGGTATGACAATTCAAACCATCTTCCCTACTGCATAAGCAAGGAGTCGCAAGGCGCATTGGAGAAGAACAGTCGCCTCATCAAGCATGAAGGCTATTTTTTCATGGAGGAGGTGACGAAGCACGATCCACTCAGCGACACCGAGATCAGGGTCACCAAAGTGGTTGCGAAGGACCCCCTTAGCATAGGTGGAGGTAGAGGTCAGCCCATCCGCAGCATTATCGGCGACAGCTGGGAGAGCAGGATCAGGTATTATCAGTGCTACATCTATGACCGAGGCCTCGTCACCGGGATGCCATACAGAGTCGAGAATGGAAACCTCGTCGATGGTGGCTATAAGCTGGACCTAGATACGGAGTCGAAGATCGATGCAATATTGGATAAGATCGAGCCCGAGTTCCGCGGTAACATGAAGGAGTGGACTCGCCTCCTCCAATGTTCGGTCCCAAAGATGAGGCGCGTCGCCGTCGACATCGAGGTCCGCCCCTCAGTTCAGAACAGGCTACCGAACCCCGACGAGGCGGTGGAGCCCATTACCGCTGTTGGGTTCTCCAGCAGCGACGGGATGCGTAAGATAATCGTCCTCAACGACTCCGGAGCCAACGTGGAGACACCGGTTGTTCTCGGCGCTCAAGTCGAGGTCTATACTGATGAGCGGGACATCATCCGGGAGACTTTCAAGATCCTTGACGAGTACCCTGTCGTTCTCACCTTTAATGGCGATGACTTCGATTTCAGGTTTCTCAGAAACAGAGCGCGGAACCTTGGCGTTCAGGATTCGGAGAACCCTATAGTGCTGGGGAGACGCTTCGCATTCCTACGGAACGGGGTTCACCTTGATCTGTACAGGTTCTTTATGAATAGAAGCATACAAGGATACGCTTTTGGAAACAGATATCGGGAGAATACTCTTAACGAGATCTCAAGGAACCTAATCAATCAAGAGAAATTGGAGATCGGCGACATCAGCACTGCTAAAATCCAGGATCTCGCTCAATACTGTCTCAACGACGCCGACATTACCTACCAACTCACCGCCTTTAACCACGACCTCGTCATGAACCTCCTAGTGCTGCTTACCAGGATCAGCAAGATGATCATGGAGGACGTAAGCAGAAACGGGGTCAGCCGATGGATACTTGCGTTAATGGAGTGGGAGCACAGGAGGAGGGGTTGGCTAATCCCCAACACCCAGGATATCCTTGACACCAAGGGTAGCGTTAGCACAACGAGCATCATCAAGGGGAAGAAGTATAAAGGTGCAATTGTCAGGGACCCTAAGCCGGGAGTCCACTTCGGCGTCACCGTATGCGACTTCGCGAGCCTCTACCCCTCCGCCATCAGAAATTGGAATCTGAGCTACGACACCATACTCTGTCCTCACCCTGAATGCAAGACGAACCTCGTCCCAGGCACCCCTCACTGGGTCTGCACTAAGAATCGTGGCATGGCGAGCCTCATCATCGGGAGCCTCCGTGACCTCAGGGTTCAGTGGTACAAGCCCCGCAGCAAAGATAAGGCGCTCAGCGCCGAGGAGCGACAGTACTATGATGTGGTAACCCAAGCTCTCAAGGTCTTCCTCAACGCTAGCTATGGAGTCTTCGGAGCCGAGAGCTTCCCTCTCTACTGCCCTCCCCTCGCGGAGAGCACAGCAGCTGTAGGCCGCTACGCCATGACTAAGGCGGTCGACAAGAGTCAACAACTCGGCATCGAGGTTATCTACGGCGACACCGATTCCGTGTTCCTTGAGAAACCGTCGACAGAGCAGATCGACGGGCTCATTTCGTGGGCTGATGCCGAACTCGGCATCGACTTAGACGTCGATAAGTACTACCGCTACGCTATATTCAGCAGCAGGAAGAAGAACTACCTCGGCGTCTATCCGGACGGGAAGTTGGACATAAAGGGGCTCACAGGGAAGAAGCGGCACATACCACCAATCCTCAAGGATGCCTTCGTGAAACTGACCGTGATTCTTTCCAACGTAGAAAAACTGGAGGAGTTCCCCCACGCCAAGGAGGAGATCAAGAACCTCGTCACGACAATCAGCCATCGCCTCAAGCATAGGGAGTTCACTATTGAGGAGGTAGCCTTCAGCATGATGCTTGGGAAGAATCTCGCTGGCTACGACACCAACCCCCAGCACGTCAAGGCGGGACGTATCCTGGAGGAACAGGGTCACGAACTCAAGGAGGGTGATATTATCAGCTACGTCGTCACAAAGGATGGCGTCAAGCCCGTGCAGTTCGCTGGGACGAAGGATGTCGACATTAGTAAGTATGAGGAGCACCTGGAGGGGACCTTCGAGCAGGTCCTTGACGCCCTAGATATGAGCTTCGATGAGCTCGTCGGGCGACCACGCCAGACTGGGCTATCATCATTCTTCACCAGGTAGCTTCTTAAAAATAGGTCGGCTGCATTCTCACTCTCCTCTGGCTTTGCTAGTATTTCACGCGCGCGTATTCATGAGACTCCAATAAAAAATGGAATATTAGTATAGATATCCTCCCACGTTTGTAGTTTTTACAAACTGACGAGCGAAGACTATAATATCGAGTTTGCAGTCTCCTTTTCGGTCGATATGACCGGTTTCGTAGACATAGCCCAGATACTAAGTGGGAAGTATGAAGAGGAGCAGGTTCACATCCGCGGTTGGCTCTACAACAGCCGGAGCAGCGGGGGCCTTTTGTTCCTCCAGATCCGTGACGGTACAGGTGTACTGCAGTGCACTGTTAACAAGAAGAACGTCGACGAAGCCACCTTCAATAATCTCGAGAAGATGAACATGG
>CAZIAF010000003.1:9369-39232 GCA_964537625.1 uncultured Candidatus Bathyarchaeia archaeon | reverse complement strand
TTTAGAATTAACCTAAGGTGAGGATAAGTTTATTGTATAAAAACTCAGCAAACAAACCATCTCACTAGTCTGAGTCTCCTGAGATAAAGGAAATGATTTAGGGGTTAGGCGTGGCTGATGAAATCCATTCTGCCCCCATCTGCGACTATGACCTGCCCCGAGATGAAGCTTCCTCTCATTTCGATGCTGAGGAGCGCCATGTGAGCGTATCCTGGAGGATGGTATAGACTCGCGCCTATACCGATGAGAATCATCCCAATACCTGTCACCCATATATTCCATGAGAAGCCTACGATAATCGATGCGACGCCACAGACCATCATGGAGAGAGTTATGAGCTTCTTTCTTGAGATGACGTCCGCAAGGAAACCCACTGGGAAGCTCCCCCAGCCATAAAATAGCGTAACAAGTGAGGCCATATATGCGAGGAATGAGAGTCCACCAAGTTCACCGGCCATCAGGGGCATCAATGCGGGCATAACAACGAGGTACGCATGCATTATTCCATGACTAGTCGTCACGGCGACTATGCTTAAGTCACCACGCTTCATCTTCGAATCACCGACGATGACTTCACTTGAAACCAGTATCTATTTTAACCGTTCCCCTGAGCAGCGTCAGCTTCTTTAACGATGAGCCTCTCTATTATCACTAGAGATCGATGTCGACAGCCAAGCTCAAAAAGGAAGTATTAAAACACCTCGCAGAGAATCCCCTCAGCCTAGCCGAAATCGCCGTAAAGATGGAGTTAAAGGAAAAAAAAGTATTTCGTCTTCTACGCAGCCTCTTTGAAGGTGGCGAAGTAATCTCTTTCCGTGGCCCAGATAGCATTAGAAAATACCGTCTAACTACCAATGAAGAAAAGTCGAAAAACCAAGCACCAAAAGCAGAAGTCGAGGAACTCGACGTAGACGAGGAAGAAGATGACGAATAACTAACTCTTTCTCCGCTTGATATCATCTAATATCCGTTTTATTTCCAACTCTGTAATGTCGAGCTTATGGTTTTCCCATAGGAGCTTCTTGAGTTCTCCTGTAGAGGTACCGTCAACAGCAACCTTCGACACGATATTGCACATATCTTCCGTGTAGTTCCAAGGAAATACAACCCATCGCCAGGTGATATCATCGCCATAGTAATCAGGCGTAAATTTACCTCCAATTATATGCCGTAGAGTCGCAGTCTTGACAACCTGAGGATTCATGGTCTTTACATACTCGGTTGCGATCCTCATGCTTTCCCCTGTGTCAGTTATATCGTCGACTATGAGGACCCTTCTTCCCCTGAGACTCATCCTGAAGGGCCATTTAAGCTGCGCCGAACCGTCAGGCGTAGCAGTTACCCCCCAATGCTCTACCTTTAAACTCACTAGGTCCTTGACCCCAAGAAAGTCACAAAGAACACGGCTGAGCACCCATCCGCCACGCGCGAGACCCACTATAAAGTTAGGTCTATACCCTGAAGCAATGATTTTATCAGCAGTCTTCTTAGATAAGTCTGAAAAGAGGTTCCAATCCATAACTTCGCAGTCGAACTTGCCAGACACATTTAGAAGAATTGAGGTCAATTAGATAAAACGGTTCGCATCTAAAAAGATAGAACCGTTTATGAGGGAGTCACAGAGTAAAACAGATCGGTGAATAATGGATGCCTTACTGCTCTAAATGTGGCAAAGAACTCGAAGAAGGCGCAGCCTTCTGCCCTCAGTGTGGTGCACCTGTAAAACCGACAAATATCATTTACAGGAATATGCCAAACAGGGGCATCGGCAAAGTCCTTGCATTCGTCTTCGGTGGCATAATTCTTCTCTTCGCCTTCGGATTATTCATGGGTGGCGGCGTTCTCATGTGGGGTCAGGGAATGATAACCGATAGCAACGGTTTCATTAACAGCCGTCCCGTGATCCTTCACGTCGACTCCTACGCGATCGTACAGGACAACATAGACATACATATGGATAATAATATGATGAGGTGGAGTCCAATCCGCCAAGACATAGTTACGTTAAAGTTAACGGGTAATAGTAATAATCCATCTAAGCAGGTCTTCATAGGAATAGCCACAGCAGCAGACGCGGCTGCTTATCTCAACGACGTCAAATACGACCGCCTTGCTAGCTACTCGTGGAGATTCGAACGTGACTTAGAAACTTCTACCCCCACATATATCCTTCACCAGGGGGGTGCCCCTAGCGTCACTCCGACGTCCAAGAACATCTGGGTTACTTCAATATATGGCTCCGGCACCCAGACTCTGACTTGGGTTCCAGTTTCTGGAGAATACTGGGTTATTGCTATGAATACTGATGGTACACCTAATGTTAACATTACAATGCAGATCGGCGCTAAGATACCTATCCTACCTACCATTGGAAATTGGCTCATCCTCGCAGCGATTCTAACAATGCTCATCGGCGCTGCGGTGATCTATTTTGGTGGATTAAAGCCAAGTTAAATCAACTCGAGAACCCTTTTTAAGACTCGA
Organism: uncultured Candidatus Bathyarchaeia archaeon; assembly: GCA_964537625.1. Taxonomy (GTDB): domain Archaea; phylum Thermoproteota; class Bathyarchaeia; order TCS64; family TCS64; genus UBA8941. The sequence goes on along the minus strand of CAZIAF010000003.1, from coordinate 36,748 downwards.
CGTACCTTTCAGAGCAACAGGATGTGACCGGGTTGGAGAAAGACTTCAAGACGATGCTTGAAAGAGCCTATAAAGACCTCCCCGAGCAGACGAACTTTATTGACAGGTTTTCGGTGCCTAGAGCGAACATCGCGCTCCAAGGCAGAAAGACCGTAATAATTAACTTCCGTGAGATTGCTGAGCAGCTCCGCAGAGATCCCGATCATCTCCTTAAGTATTTAACAGGCGAAATGGCAACCCTAGCGAATTTTGACGGTAACCGCGCACTCTTTCAGGGAAAACACAACTCTGAGTCAATACGTGGACTCATCGAAGCCTATGCAAAAAAATATGTGATATGCCCAACATGTGGTCGTCCAGATACTCAACTCATGAAAGAGAAACGCTTATGGTTCCTCCAATGTGATGCTTGCGGCGCACGTAGTAGCATTGGCACGAGCTGAGTGAGCATGAGTGAGGTCTACCTCCGTACCAGTAGACACGGAAGGGATACCCTCGTCGCGGTTTGCGACATTGAGCTTTTAGGCAAGACCCTTTTAGGTGGTAGAGTACCATTTAAGGTGAATGAGGATTTCTATAAGGGCATATCGGGCAGTATCGAAGAGGCCATTGAAGCTATGCGCCGTGCCACAATCTGCAACCTAGTAGGAAAACGAATAGTTGATGCAGCTGTAAAGGAGCGGATGGTTCACAGTAAAGCCATTATTTACATAGGGGATGTCCCTCACGCCCAGATCGTTCGACTCTAACTAGGCTTAAACGTCTTATATGCCCTGTTAAGCCATCTTAATCGGTGCAAAACTCGTGAGCTATAAGGTCAAGGACATCAGTCTAGCCGCCGAAGGCGAGCTGCTGATCGATTGGGCAAGCGACCATATGCCTGTTCTAGGGCTTATCAGTAAAAGATTCAGGAAAGAGAAGCCTCTTGAAGGCGTAAAGCTTGGCGCTTGCCTCCACGCAACGAAAGAGACCGCAGTCCTCGTTAGGACTCTAGAAGTGGGGGGCGCCGAGGTCATCCTTTGCGGTTCAAACCCTCTCTCAACCCACGACAATGTTGTCGCAGCTCTTGCTGCAACTGGGACAAAGGTCTATGCCTGGAGAGAGCAGACGATGGAGGAGTACTACTGGTGTGTCAATAAGGTCATCGACCACACCCCCGCAATCACTATGGACGACGGTGCAGATCTCGTCAGCACCCTCCACTCAAAAAGAACTGAGAATCTTAAAACTGTTAAGGGAGGGAGCGAGGAAACAACGACGGGGGTAATTAGGCTACGATCTATGCATAGGAATGGCGCACTTAAATATCCAATTGTGGCGGTCAATGACACCCCTACGAAGAGGATGTTTGACAATCGCTACGGGACGGGGCAGAGCACAATTGATGGTATTCTTCGCGCAAGCTCAGTAATGTTGGCGGGTAAAGTCTTCGTAGTTGTCGGATACGGCTGGTGCGCGAGAGGCGTAGCCCAGCGAGCTCGCGGGATGGGGAGCCACGTCATCGTCACAGAGGTCGATCCGACGAAAGCTCTTGAAGCTATTATGGATGGCTTTCAGGTGATGACGCTCATCGAAGCAGCTCCAAAGGGTGATATCTTCGTTACAGTCACCGGTGACACTAAAGTAATCGATGAGCAGCACCTCAGGGTGATGAAGGACGGAGCTATGCTAGCTAATAGTGGGCACTTCAATGTAGAGATCAATATTCCTGCTCTTGAGATGCTCTCGAAAGGCAAACGTAGAATACGCCCCGATCTTGATGAATACAAGCTCAAGAATGGACACAAACTCTACCTACTCGGGGAAGGTCGTCTCGTTAATCTTGCTGCCGCAGAGGGTCACCCTAGCGAGGTTATGGATATGAGTTTTGCAGATCAGGCTCTCGTCGCTGAGTGGGTATGGAAGAGTAAGGATCTGAAGATAGACGTTCACGATGTGCCTAAGGAGATTGATGACCTCGTAGCCAGTATTAAGTTAAATTCTATGGGCGTCAAGATCGACAAACTCACAGATGAGCAGAAGAAATACCTCACCAGTTGGAGAGAAGGCACAGTCTAATCTCACATAATACCCTAACTAAATTTTTATTATTTCGAGCTAGATTAAGAAGTTGTGAAAATATTAAAAATTAGCGGGATATTCTAACCTCTTTTTAATATGCTTAATATAACTCGGAAGACAATATATCAGAGGGTCAAGATAAACAACCAAAACACGTTCAAGATGAGGGTTCTTCCCTCAAAACCGATCTTCGGTACGGTATTCAGTAAGGATAACTTCACTCAAGCAAAAAAGATGGAGCCATATGTCGTCGGTGAAGGAGTCCTAGACTACAATTGTGGTAATTGTGGTCACACTATGCTAAGATCTCTCCGCTGGGGTCAGTTAAATCAGGCGACATACAAATGCCCGAAATGTGGGACCTATAACCAGATAGAAGCATTAGTGAAGAAAAATTAAGCTTTTTTCAACTATTTTTAACAAAGTATTTTCTAAATGAACCCTGGAGATTCTAAAGAATCACCTCCTCTTATTTCCATGTGAACCTAATTCGTTTTTGTAAGATCGCGCCAAGCGCGATTGCACTTCTGGTAAACAGCCATCAATTATGAGAATGCAATTAAGAGGGATCTGTATTCCTTTGATTTTTCTTAACTCAATTTGACGCTATTATCTTTTCTTACAAGTATACCACGGCTAACCAGAAAATCAAGAGTATCCTCTGTTTCACTACTGCTATAGCCTTGCTTTACCATTTCTCGTTGGAGCCATGGGGAACTATACTCGAAACCTGGGATCTTGATTGTGCGGAGCATTTGGTTTGTGCATGCCTTAACTCGACTCTCACCACGCTGGACGGTGCCATTGAGGGTCTCTTCCTTAGTTGTGAGGGAGTGGGCGTCGATATTGAGCTTCTTCCTGACATACTCTGGAAACTCTTTAGTCATGGTGCCACCATGGAAAGTTAGAACTCGCTTCGGATTGCACCTGCGGATGAAGCCGAGGAGGCTTTTAAAATCGGCGTGATCGCTAAGTGGGAAGGCTTTTTGACGGCTTCCGAATAGCACTGCCCAACCTGATGCGAGGGCGGGATCAACGTTCTCATAGTTTAGCTTAGATCCCTTAGGGGTGATAATGGCGCATTTTCTTCCCTCCAGAAGCTCCTCGCCTTCAGGAGACTTGTAGTCATAATACTCGAGGCTGTGGCCGAATCCCCTATAGATTTCACTCACCTTGGTGGCGCTCTTCGCCGTTACTACGGGTAACTTGGTGAGGCTATTGAAGACCCTGATTACTTCTTGTGCGTTGCCTATAGAGTCAGTCTTAAAGACGGGTATCTTGCCGGAGGGGATCGACTCCATGGTAGCCCATCTGACCATATCGAGGGCGATCTCTCTCCTCTTCGGAAAGGCGAATATTGGAGCCCCGAAAGTGGTCTCCACAACTAAAATATCGCATTTAATCGACTCTGCAGGATGCATCGTAAAGGACTCTTCAAGGCCGATGTCGCCTGTGTAGAGGACGGTGCCCTCGGGAGTGTTGATCTCAAACTGTACACTGCCTAGAACATGTCCAGCGTTGTGAACGTGAACCTCGATGTCGTCGATCTTGATCTTGTCATTGATCTTGATTCGTTGCCAGTTATCGAGATGCTTCCAGCCTAAGGCGTGAAGTATCTGGTGGGTCTCTTCGGTTGCGTACTTCAGTCTATCAGGGTACTTGAAGGCAGCTACGTGATCTGCGTGGGCGTGACTAACAAAAACGGGGTACGAATAGTCGTTGCCTGTTGGGTCCAGGACTACTCCTGACCCTTTGTACTCAACGACCACACCACGCTGTTGTCTGACTCTTAACGCCACATTAAAACCTCTAACCTGTCTGAAGCATTAGAATTGCTCTAGCTAGATCACCTTCACACTTGGTGAGAGTCTCACGGGCTTTCTCCATACTCACTTTCGCTTGCTGGGCAACTAGGAGAACATCCTCTTCTGGTATTTGTATTAACGGTTTTTCCTCAATTTTTGGAACTGACGACTGAGCGGCAGTAGCCTGGGGTATCCTTTCGACGACTTTACCACCTGCGATTTGGTACATCTTCTGTCCCTGGACGTTGATACTCGTCACCATCGGTTGCTCGATGACGATCTCTTTTCCGGGGCTTTGGATGATGACCCGAGTGACGCCGCTGATTTCATTCATCTGCATGCCCATCCGCTGCATCATCCGGCGGGTATTCCGTGAGTCCATCCTAGCCAAAACGTTACACCTTGTAGAAAGTGGTGGGAGCTCAGTTTTAAATCCTTAATGGGAGGCAGCCTTAACCGTGTTCCGCAGGAGCATTGTTATCAGCATCGGACCGACTCCCCCAGGAACGGGGGTGATTGCTGACGCAATTTGGCTGACCCCTTCGTAATCAACATCGCCAAAGACCTTCTTACCTTCATAGTTGTTGCCGTTGTCGATTACTATAACACCTTTTTTAACTATCTCTGCAGAGACTGCACCTTTCCTATAGACCTCTATGCAGAGTACATCCGCCTGCTTGATGAACTCCTGCATCCGGGGATCGTCCGCCCCGAAGGCGGTGACTTCAACCTTCTTGTTCAGAAGAAGAGCCGCCATGGGTTTCCCGAGCCAACTGGTGAGGCCGGCGATAACCCAGTGTTTTCTCTCCGGGTCAACATTATAACGTTTCAACAGCTCCATGATAGCCTCGACACCCGCTGGAAGAAATGATTTCTCCCCTAGGACTATCTTGCCAAAAGTTACAGGGCTAAGGCCATCCACATCCTTCTCCGGGGAGATGGCTTCGACTATCTCTCCCTCGTTAACAGCCTTCGGTACAGGTAGCTGAACCATAATGCCGTGGACTTTTGGGTCGATATTCAGTTTCTTAATTAATGAGACAACCTGTTCGGTGGTTGCGGTTTCTAGGTGATGGAACTGTGTAGCGATTCCGACCTCCTCGGCGCGCTTTACTTTCAAATTGACGTATCGACTCGATCCGGGGTCCGTGCCAATAAGGATCAGTGCGAGGGTCGGGTTGACGCCTTTCACCTTTAGCTTATCGACCTCCGACTTGACCTCCTCAACAATCTTCGCGGAGGTCTCTTTACCATCCAGTATTACAACCATCTCACGCTAGCCCCTTGATTATCCCGTTTTCGTCGATGTCCATTTCCTCGGAAGCGGGGTGCGTCGGCTCCCCAGGCATCGTGCTTATGTCGCCACAATAGGCTACGATGAAACCTGCTCCAGTGCTTGGTTTCAGGTTTACGATTGGGAGTATGTAGCCAGCAGGTGGGAGGCCTTGGAGGTCCTCATTGTCGGTTAGGCTTAGGGGGGTCTTCGCCATACAGATTGGGAGTTTGTTGAAGCCGAGTTTCTCAATCTGCTTCAGCGCCTTCCGAGCGTCGTCGGTTAGGCGTATATCGGTTACGCCATAAATCTCCTTGGCGATGGTGCGGATCTTCTCCTCCACCGGCATCTCCAGTGGGTAGAGATAGTGGAAATTACTTGGCTTCTCCAGCTCTTTTAATACAAGGTTGGCGAGCTCGATGCCTCCAACCCCACCCTTAAGGACGGTATCTGTGAAAGCAGCAGGGACTTTGTTCTCCTTCGCCCAGTCGAGGACGATATCGATCTCCTCTTTTGCGTCGTTGATGAAGTGATTCATGCAGACAACGACGTTTAACCCGAACTTATGGGCGTTCTCCACCTCTTTCGCAAGGATGGGTAACCCCTTCCTAACATTTTCGGCGCTCGGCTTGTCGATATCTTTGTATTTAGTTCCTCCATGTCTCTTGAGCGCTTTGATTGTAGCGACGATGACAGCCACACTCGGTTTTAAGTCCCCTGCGCGGGAGGCAATATTGCAGAACTTCTCCATGCCTAGGTCGGCGCCAAAACCTGGCTCTAGTACGACATAGTCAGCGAGCTTCTGAGCCATCTTAATGGCAACGAGGCTCGGGCAGCCGTGGGCGATGTTAGCAAAGGGGCCACCATGTATTATCGCAGGGGTTCCCTCGATGGTCTGAACGAGGTTTGGTTTAACTGCGTCCTTCATCAGGATCGCCATGGCGCCAACGACTTGGAGCTGCCCAGCCTTGATAGGAGCGCCATCATTGCTGTACGCGACGGTGATTTCCGCCATTCGACGCTTGAGATCCATGAAGTCGCTGCATATAGCGTGGATGGCAGCTATCTCTGAAGCTGTGGTAATCTCGAACCCGCTCTCATAAGGAATGCCGTTATTCTTCCCCCCGATACCGATAACGATCTTTCGGAGCGTCCTGCTCTCAATGTCAAGTACACGCTTCCACATTATATCGTGTAGACTGATGCCGAGCTCGTTTCCGCGGTTGATGTGGTTTTCCATGATGCTGGTGAGGAGGTCGTGGGCACTAGTGATTGCATGGAGGTCTCCTGTGAAGTGGACGTTTATGTCTTCCATCGGTAAAACCTGTGCGTAGCCGGCGCCACAGGCGCCGCCTTTCACGCCAAAGACTGGCCCCATGCTAGGTTGACGCAGTACTACGATGTTTTGCTTCCCTAGCTTACCTAATGCTTCAGCGAGACCTATACTCATCGTCGTCTTTCCCTCACCGAATTTAGTTGGGGTAATCGCTGTGACGATGATTAGCTTACCATCGGGCTTGTCCTTGTTCCTCTGGTATACCTCTGGGCGGATCTTCGCTTTATATTTACCATACATCTCAATGTCATCGGGAGTAAGTCCGAGACTCGCGGCAATCTCTGCGATCGGTTTGAGCTTCGCGCTCTGTGCTATCTCAATCTTTGTTGGAAGAGCCATAAGCTTTCGTAGGAATATGTTATGCATCTCTTTAATAACTTGTTTAATACTACACGATCACAGAGTCGTGATAAAAATTGGTAAAGGTCACCTTCGTAAAAATCGGATACATCGCTACTTCAACTATAATAGACGCCCTACTCGATGAGAGAGCGGGACGTAAGGATCTCCAGATGCGTGTCGTCTCCTCTAGTGTAAGCATGGAGGAGGAGGCAGCGATTGAAGTCGCTAAAATTGCTGTGGGGATCCCATCTGATCTATATGTCATCGTTTCCCCTAACGCAGCGATGCCAGGACCCACCAAGGCCCGTGCTGAGCTGAAGATAGCTGGGAAGCCAATAATTGTAGTTTCAGATGAACCGAGCCGAAAGGGGTTAAAAGAGAATCCCGTCGAGGGTGTAGGCTACATTGTTGTGATGGGTGATCCAATGATCGGAGCTAAGCAGTCTTTCCTTGACCCTGTTGAAATGGCGCTTTTTAATGCTGACGCAATTAGAGTTCTCGCTATTACTGGAGCTTTCAGGGTAATTCAGCAGGAACTCGATAAAGTTATTGATCAGCTTGGCCGGGGAGAGAAGCCGACTCTTCCCCAAGTTGTGATCGAAAAGGAGAACGCACTTGCTGCTGCTAATATATCAAATCCTTACGCTCAGGGCAAGGCTATAGCGGCATTTGAAGCTGCTCGCCGCGTCGCTAACCTTTCCACCGAGGGTACGTTCAAGGTTGAGGAGCCGGAGAGGTATCTCCCTATTTTGGTTGCAGCCCACGAGTTGCTTCGGGAGGCAGCAAAGCTTGCCGACGAGGCGAGGGAAATGGAGAAAGCAAATGATACTGCTGCCCGTCTCACTCACTTTAGTAAAGGTGAGACCCGGAAGAAGATCAAACTCGCTGATAAATTCGAAAAGTAATTCAGGTATCGGTTTCGGAGCCTCTTCTCGTTTTCACGGCAACACCCGTCTTGAAGAAACCCATTTCACTACATGTGAGTAGCGCTTTGCCGACCCCAATAACCAAGCCTTTCTGGTTCACGATCATAACCTCTTCCCCAGGCCTTATTTTTTCGCCCGCTGCTACGACATGCTTGGCGAATACGTTCTTACCCTGGGAGACGAACTCGGCAGCCTCGTCGTTGACAGTTACAATGTAGCCTGAATCTCTAATTGATGAGACAAAGCGTTTTGCCGCTGCGATGGTGAGGGTGAAAACGCCGTCGTTGGGACGAAAGGTGGCTTGGAGGACGTTGCCTATGTATATGTGTCTAATTCTGCCAGTATTTTTAGAATAGATTATTTTCACCTCATCTGGAAATAGGGTAACGCCAGCGCTATGACCGAACTGATATTCTGCAATCGCCCTTATTCTCATCAGATCTTCATATATCACACCCTTGAGTTGTTGCCTATCATTTATAAGCCGATTTACCTAGGAGTACTGGGGCTCTTACATGAGATGCGAGGTCTGCGGTAGAGAAATATTGGGTCCACCCCAGCGCAGGATCATAGAGGGAGCGAAACTTACTGTATGCCATAAATGTGCTAGCTTCGGTACAACCGACTGGACACCTGGCAGGCCAGCTTCTTCGCTAACACCGAGTAGACCTCAGTCTCCTACTAGTCAGAATCCGAGACCGCGGCTCAGGAACGACGTCGAGTCGGCTGAGCAGTTAGAACTTACTGAGGACTACGGCGTTCAGATTAGGAAAGCGCGGCAGAGGCTTGGACTCACCGAGAAAGACCTTGCTATGAAAATGCAGGAGAAGGAGTCTGTCATCAAGAAACTGGAAAAGCAGGAATTCACTCCAGACAATAAACTCATCCAAAAAATAAAGAAATTCCTTAGTATCGACATTATTGAACATACGGATACAGGTAAAGCACAGATACTCGCTAAACCAACAGGTGCAAAAACCATAGGCGACATGCTCCGAATGGACTCCAAAGAGAGCGAGGAGAAACCCTAACGGACTCCAGAATGGGCTCAGAATGTGTCGTGGTTCTCGTCACAGGAGTCCCCGGCACCGGTAAGTCCACAATTTCTTCTCTTCTCGCATCCGAGCTTAATGGCTCCCATATAGAGTTATCATACCTCGTCAAAGAGGGTGGCCTCAGTCTAGGTTGGGATCATTCGAGAGCAACAGCGATAGCTGATATCAATGCTCTTCGAAAATCAATAACAAATATTCTTGATGTCTCTTCTTCTCCTGTTATCATTGATGGTCATTACTCACCTGAAGTAGTTGCCTATAACCGGGTAACTCTCGTCATCGTCTTAAGGAGGGCTCCATGGATCCTCCGTACCGAGTTAACTAAGAGAGGCTATAGACCCCGAAAGGTGAGGGAAAATGTCGAGGCGGAGCTCCTTGGCAGCTGTCTCGTGGATGCCTTAGATATGCAAGACCACGCGAAAATATGTGAGATCAATACGACTAGTCTGACACCCCAGGAAACCGTCAAACTGATTCTCGCGGTCCTAAATGGAAAAGTAACCTGCGGTTATGGTAGAGTCGACTGGATGAATCAACCTGAAGCAGAAACGATGCTTAGGGGGCTATAGATGTACGTTATAGTTCGTTGCCCTAGTTGCGGTGACCTGATGCTGGCAAATACCGTTTATCAGACCCGTTCCTGCTCGAATTGCAACCACCGGGTAACGTTAAGGACTCTACGAGTTTATGGTAAAGCCAAAACACCGGGTGAGGCGACTGAGCTGATGAAGCGAATAAAGGCGAAGGAGGGAGGTGGTGAGGACTACACGCCTACTTTCCGACACCTTAAACCCTGAAAACAGCTTTCTTTAAACCTTAACCTAGTGAGGGAATCTTTCTGGTTTTTATATTAGCTACTGATATCTCATGGACTAGAGGTTAACGAAGTGGCGACTGTAACCAGCAGAAAATTCTTTGAAGAGTTAGGTATGCTTATCGGTAAGCCAGTAGCAGTAGTCGACACACAGGGCAAGACGTTTGACGGGGATCTCCTCGGATACGATATCAATACACTGAGCCTCTGCTTGGGCAACGTCAACACGGAGAGAGGTAAGGTCCATAGGCTCTTTCTCTCGGGTGCAAATATTACTCGAATTCTCGCCTCTGAAAGACCCTTCAACATTGAGGGACTCAAGGAGAGATTGGAGAAGGTCTTCCCGAACATGGTCCAGCTCTTCCCCGAGGCAGGCGTCGTCGTCGTAATGGGTAAGATAAGGCTAAACGAGACAGGCGTTATTGACGGAACCGGCCCCGCAGCCGACAGGGTCAAAGACATTTTCCAGAGATTTAAAGCCGAGACCCAGGCATAAATACCCAACTTTTTCTCTTCCTAGCACCAAGGTGAAATACCCGGCTTCACTCCTCCTCAGCCATTATGGCTTTCGAGCTCAGGGACAGGGACCTCCTAGGCAGGATAGGTCGTCTCAAGACTAAAAGTGGACTAGTAGAAACACCCACCTTCATGCCAGTCATCAATCCTATCACTCAAATTATCCCTCCAAAAAGGATGAAGAGCGAGTTTCACACAAATATAGTTATTACAAACAGCTACCTCACACGGAAGAACTTTGAAAATATCCCAGACCTGGATATCCACAGGCTACTCGACTTCGATGGCATAATAATGACTGATTCAGGCGCCTACCAGATCCTTGTATACGGCGGTATCGAGGTGACTCAGACTGAGATCATCGAGTATCAAAAACTAATCGGCTCTGACATCGGCGTAATGCTTGATATACCGACTGGCTGGGATGTTGCCCGGGAAAACGTTGAGTATACCGTAGACGAGACTCTCCGCCGCGCGGCGGCAGCATTGCCACTGATCAAGGATAGCGACACACTTTGGGTGGGTCCTGTTCAGGGCGGGAGACACCTTGACCTAGTTGCAAAGTCCGCAAAAGTGATTGGTGGGATGCCCTTCCAGATCCATGCCCTTGGTAGTCCTACAGAGGTGATGGAGCGTTATATGTTTCCCATACTAGTCGACATGATCGTTACTGCAAAAAGGAACCTACCTCCCGATAGACCTCTACACTTGTTCGGAGCTGGCCACCCAATGATGTTCAGCCTCGCTGTCGCATTAGGCTGCGACCTCTTCGACTCAGCTAGCTACGCACTCTACGCCGAAAACGGTCGTTACCTGACTCCCCATGGAACACTAAGACTCGAGGGAGTAAGTTATCTCCCATGCAGCTGCCCAATCTGTAAAAAGTATACAGCGGAGGAGTTGAAGGCAGCGACGAAGGGGGAACGCGAGAGACTCCTCGCAGAGCATAATCTACACGCCTGTATGACCGAGATAGATGTTATAAAGCAGGCTATTGTGGAGGGGAGCCTTTGGGACCTAATTGAGAGAAGAAGTCGTGGTCACCCTGCTATGACATCAGCACTCAAAAGGCTCCGAATGTATCGGGAAGACCTAGAGAAGGTCAGCCCAGGCTTCAAAGGGCGAGGCGTCTTCTATTATGACCAACAAAGCCTCGCTAGACCAGAGATAACACGATACCGGCGACTATTAACAGAAAATTACCAGAGACCTTCTCATTCCGAGAAATTGCTCCTCGTCACAACTCCACCACATAAACCTTTCGATAGTAGCGAGGAGTATAGAAGGCTACACAGGTACCTGGTCAACGAACTCAGAGAGGCATTGGAGAAACTCCACATCTGCTTCTACGCTGCTCCGTATGGCGTTATCCCAAGTGAGCTATGCGAGACCTATCCTCTATCTCAGTACGAGATAGCGGAACCTTTCGACATCGAAACTTTGAACCACACGGCAGCAGCTGTCGATTCATACGTCAATAGAAGCGGTTATACTACCGTCTATCTTTATCGAGGAAGAGAAGAACTAGACGACGTGGTTGAATCTTACCTAATGGACACCTGCGAGGAGACGAGAATGAATCTCATAACCATCTGGAACAACGATCCATGGTGTGAAGACGCTTTCACTACTTTAACAAACACATTGAAAACCCACTGACGGATCCAGAATTCAGAACGCTCTCGCATGCGAGATTTTCTCATCAAGTCGAGGGGGAAGATATAAGTGCGTGTGAACCAGAGATGTACCGTCCCCCTAGGATGCCAGATAGGCAACCGGGGAAAGGACTCGACGACTCGCGGGGACAAACAGGCCCTAAAAACAGCGTGTCGCTTCGTTGCCAAGGTTAGGTATAGATAGAAATGGTAAAACTAGGTTTCATGGGCGGAACCCATGAGGTAGGTCGAAATGCGATCGTGCTTCATTCTAATGAGGCAAAATTACTCTTAGAATATGGTGTTAGAATTGGGGAGCCACCGGAGTTTCCCGCTCATGTTCGAGCAAAAGATTTAGACGGTATAGTAATCGCCCACGCTCACTTAGACCACAGCGGCGGTGTACCTATGTTCTATATCTCCGAGAAAAAGCCCCTATTCTGCACATCCACAACTGCGGACATCGCCAAGATACTCATCGAGGATATGATAAAGCTCAATAACTATTATCTCCCGTTCGAGTACATTGAATTAGACAACATGCTCAAGCAGAGGAATGACCTCGCCTACGGGCAGGAGGTTAAGCTTAAAGATATCAACTTCAACCTCCAGAACGCTGGCCACATTCCCGGATCTGCAATGGTTGATATAGAGGTCAACGGTAAAAACATTCTTTACACGAGCGATTTTAATTCAATCGAGACTAGACTCTGTACAGCTGCGAAGATACCTAAGAAAAAATATGACGCAGTTATAATCGAGGCCACATATGCCACCCACGAACACCCTGACAGGAAGCAGCTCGAAGTCGAGTTCGTGAAGGCTGTCAAGGACGTCGTCAACGACGGCGGAAAAGTTTTGATACCGGCGTTCGCTGTAGGTCGAAGTCAGGAGATGTTTAGTATTCTACACGCACACGGTTTCGAAGGAATCATCGTCCTCGACGGAATGGCGCGTGCAGTCAATAGAACCCTCCTCGACAAGCAGGATGCGGTAAAGACTCCAGCAACATTCGAGCAAGCCTCGATGAATGTACAGGAAGTCCGCGGCTGGCGCGACAGGCGTAAAGCCATAAGCCAAGCAAATGTCATCATTGCCCCAAGTGGTATGCTACAGGGTGGTACCGCCATCTTCTACATGGAGAAACTCGGCTTCCGAACCGAAAATGCAATCTTTCTCGTTAGCTTTCAGGTTCCAGGAACCGGTGGATCCAAGTTGCTGGAGCAAGGCATCTTCACCGTCGCCGAAAAGGATGAAAAAGTCACAGCCAAGGTACGTCATTTCGACTTCAGTAGCCACACCGGCGCAACACCACTACAAAACTTCATCAAAGGACTGAAAGGGAAGCCGGACCTCTATGTTGTACATGGTGAGCCAGACAGCTGTGACTTCCTAGCCCAATGGGCTCAAGACGAGTGTGGTCTAAAGGCAGCTGCTCCCAATCAGGGGGACGAATTCGAGGTTTAACTCTTCAACACCCGTTTTTAAAAATAATGAAATAAACGAGGCTCTATGCGCGCTGGACTGTGTAGTAATTCTCCAGCCTCGACAGTCGATTCGATAAATGCCCACCCTCGAGAATCTTGTTAACTGTTTAAAAAGCTGATTACGGCATTTTGTAAAACTGTAAAATCTTCCAGATAAATTTGTAAAGCTGTACCCTGAGCATAGCTGACTATGCTGATCCATGCATATGCTCAGGGTTTTTCCTAGGCTACCCTATACGTATGGTAGGGTTAGCAGCTTCAGGGTCAGCTTAGCAGCTACCTAGACAGGGATCTGCCCATCAACGTACCCCAGCCGGGTGGTAATTCATACTTCAATTCAAAAGAAAGTTGCACCGAAAAGCTAAATAAAACCCCGGTTGTCTGTTGTCAGGACACGGTGACAGGTATGCCGAAAGAGATTACAAATATAGAAGAATTCCAAAAGCTTTCTGAAAAGGCCAGTGAGTGCAAAATTAAAAAACTTGGCGACATAACCAAGCTTAAGCTCAGGACACCCAGGAACCTATACACCATTAAACTTGAAACTAAGGTGGCTGATGAACTCCTAACTAAGATCACCTGCCCAAAGAACGAGATATAGAATTTAGTCTCAGGACTTTTAACCCCTCCCAATGAAATGGGATTAATTATACATTTTTAGTTTTTTAACTTGTTTCAGCGGTTACATTTATCTTATTCTTGCAGATGAAAAAATATATGCGCATAATTCGAGGTAATGAAAAAAAGAGCTAATTCTTAGCGAAGACTTTCATAGCAGCTCCAACCCCAGCTCCCGGTTCCTTGAGGTGACCAAGCTCATGAAGCGCCATCTCAATCGAGGAGAGGGTGGCTGTGAGGTCGTTCACCATGTCGCTACCCATGTGACCGATCCTGACGGTTTTTCCTGCGATGGGGCCGAGACCGCCAGCTATGATAACGTTGTACTTCTTCATCATGATATTTCGCATGTCGGCATCATTAACCCCTACAGGTACCTTAGGGACACTAAGTGTATGTGCAAGGCTCTTTGGATCTGGGAAGGAATCGAAGCCAATTGCTTTAAGACCGGCTTGGAACGCTTTGCTGAAGACAGCGTGGCGTTTCCACCTAGCCTCTAGTCCTTCCTCCTGAATTATTTTCAGCGCTTCGAGCATGCCTAGTATCATGCCTGTGGCGGGTGTGGCGAAGTACTTCTTCGGGTCATCCATGATTGGTCTCCACCGCTTCATGTTTGTATAGTAATCAGCGATGGGTGTCTTACGGTTCTCTATCGTTTTCCACGCTTTTTCGTTCACACAGAACATGCTTAGCCCAGGTGGGGCACCGACCGCTTTCTGACTACCCGTTAAGCAGAAGTCGATCCCCCACTCATCCATTTTTAGGGGCATCCCACCGACCCCGCAGACGGAATCGACGACATAAACAGCGTCAGTTTTCTTCACTAATTCGCCTATCTTATCGACTGGGTTAGCGATACCGGTGCTTGTATCGACGTGTTCAACGCAGACTGCTTTGTAGCTACTTTTTTCAAGCCTCTCTTTAACAAGATTTAAGTCAACTGCTTTACCCCATTCGAAGGTGAGGCGATCAGCTATACCCCCGTGAGCCGGGACGATTTCCTGCCACTTCTCGCCAAAGAAGCCGTTCTCTATGCAGAGGACTTTATCACCTTTCTCGACGAGATTTGCTGCGGCTGCTTCCATGCCTAGGGTTCCGCTACCAGCTAGCAGGAACGGAGTTCCACTCGTCATGAAGAGACTTTTCTGAAGCTTTAAAGTCTCAACATAGGCTTCTGTAAACTCAGCACCGCCATGGCTGAGGATCGGCTTAGTTAAAGCCCTAAGGACTCTTGGTGAAACCATCGTGGGTCCTGGAATCATAAGTAACTCGCGTTCGTGGTCCAAATCGTACACCTATGACCATAGCTGGTGCCAAGCGATTAATGTTTTTCCTAGACTCGAGTCAGAATTTGAGTTTAGGATAGTTTTCCCAAAATCTCTTTTGAGAGCATTCAATAAGTATCTTTGCCTCTTTAACGTCGTTCCAGCTCTCGACTCGTGTCTCCTTATTCTCCGGGCGTTTGTAGTTATTGTAGAAGTAGTTTAGTTCATCGATCATGCTCCGAGGGATATCGGAGAGGCTCTTGATGTGCTTGTAGAATGGGTCTGTAGTGCTTACGGCTACGATCTTGTCATCAAGTATACCATCATCCCACATCTTAATGTTAGCAACAGGACGTGCTACCGTTACACAGCCAGTAAAGGTGTGCTCGTTGATTAAGAGCACCACGTCTAATGGGTCACCATCGTCGTCTAAAGTCTGCGGGATGAAACCATAGTCACAGGGGTAGTAAGTATAGAGAACTCGATTGAGAAAGAAAGCGCCGCGCTTAGCATCATACTCATATTTGTTACGTCCACCTCGTATAATCTCTGTAACGACATGTATCTCATTAGGTGGATCAGGACCGGAGGGGAAGTCGCGCCAGTAGTCAACCATAGAGGTTCAAAAGATAGAGAAATCCCATCATTGTTTAAGTTTTACCAAGCCAAAACTTCTCAGATAACACAATTTTTGTCTTCTAGAATGTGTGAAATAAGATGTTATCCTGAAACCATGTGAAACTGCGGCCAATTAGCGTAGAGGACTTTAGTTTCTCCTCAAGTATAACAACAGCTCTGAGTATACTGGTAATTTTGCACGCATCTCTAGGACTTTCATAAACCTACCCCTTTGAATATGAGATGTTCGAAAAGGTGATCGCTGAAGCCAATCCGTGCGCGCGTCTTAGGGAAAGCGGGATTTAAGAATCCAAGTACAAGGAGGAGGTAGTGAAGATTAATGGATTATGGTTAGACGGCTTGGTCTATGAACTGACCCGCCTCGATTAACGGAGGTACTAAAACATACTATCCTGGCCAGAACCCTTGTCGAGGACCTCTTTCCAAAGTTCCAGAGTTTCAAGCGCCTCTTTCTCGTCGAGGATTTGAATAACGAAGCCAGTGTGGACAAGAACCCATGTCCCCGGTTTTATGGTTCCTTTCTCCATCAGGTCGACGATCGCCTCACGTTTTACACCACCGAAATCTATGATTGCGGTGCGTCCATCTACAGACTCTATCAATCCGGGGATAGCGAGGCACATGTCATGAGTTGCTCAGAGGTGGTAGCTTATAATCTCTATCGTTGATTCGTTGGGTATTGCTTTTTTGGGGGAAATGTGCGCGCGATTAGAAACGACTTCAATGCTTAGGAGCGTAGCAGAAAAGTTCTCTCCTCATCTATTTTCATGTTTTTCAAATCGATTATAACGCCGTAGTCCCTTTCTGCAGCTTCGGAGGAGACGAATCCATTGAGGACGTCGCGGAGAACAGACTCTTTTTCGCGTTTTTTCGGGTTACCATAACCTCCTCCACCAGGTGTGTGAACGATTAGTGCGTCTCCCTTCTCTATTTGGATGGTGCATTTCGATGGGAGCCTAACGACGTCGCCGTTTCTCTTCATGACCATATACTCTCCGAGAGCACCGGTGCCTCCACCTTCAAGACCCCAAGGAGGTATCTTGGTCCGCTCTGCTAGTATACTGAGAGTCGCTTTCGGGGTAGTGAGAATCCAGCTCCGTTCAATGCCACAACCGCCGCGGTATTCTCCAGCGCCACCTGTGTCTGGGCGGAGACCGTATGAGACGAAATGCATCGGAAGGTATGCTTCTAGGCTTTCGATTGGTGTGTTCATGGTGTTGGTCATGTTGACGTGGACGCCGTCAACGCCGTCGATGCTAGGCCGGCCTCCCGAGCCGCCTCCGATGGTTTCATAGAAAGTCCATGGGCTTTTATCTAGTCTGATTCCGCCTATACTAATGTTACTCATGGTCCCATTGCCCGCTGCAGGAACTCTTTTTGGAATGATCTGAGCGAAGACTTTCATGAGAACGTCTACGTTACGCTGACTTGTCTCAACGTTTCCTCCAGCAACTGGGGCAGGGCGATGAGGGTTCATAATTGTGCCTTCAGGAATGCGTAGGGTGATGGGTCGGAAACAACCATCGTTCACCGGGATAGTTGGATCTGTGACAGTTATGAGTGTGAAATATATGCCGGCGACGGTGACGCCCAGAGGGGCGTTGATAGGTGCCTCGACCTGCAGACAGGTTCCTGAGTAATCAAAGGCAATGACTTCGTCATCGATTGTTACGGCCAATTTGATTTCAGCTAGACCTAAGCCGGGTACATCTTCCATGTAGTCTACACTTTTGTAGGTGCCCTTTGGCATCTCCTTGATGGCTGCCCTCATCCTTCTCTCCGAGTAGTTCATGATCTCTTCCATCGCAGCATGGAGGACATCGGCACCATACTTATTGACGAGTTCCTGTACGCGATTTATGCCGGTGTTGTTAGCAGCTATTTGGGCGCGAAGGTCTCCCATTTGAACATCTGGTGTTCGGACATTACTCCTTATGAGCCAACTGAGCTCCTCGTCTATTACACCAGACTTGACGAACTTGATTGGCGGGATAATTAGGCCTTCCTGGTAGAGCTCTGTTGAGTCGCCAGCGATGCTCCCCGGGGTTTTGCCTCCGATGTCGGTATGATGAGCTTTATTTGCAGCGTAGCCGGCGAGAGTCTTACCTTGGATGATTGGAGCAATTAACGTCAAATCTGGTAAGTGAGTTCCACTCAAGTAGGGATCGTTGAGAAGTATCATATCCCCCGGGTCTATGGTGTTTTTATAAGCTGCTAATCCCTCGCGGACAGCAAAAGCCATGGAGCCAAGGTGGACTGGAATGTGCTCAGCTTGGGCAATAAGCCTCCTCTTTGGGTCGAAAAGGGCGCAGCTGTGATCCATCCTTTCTTTGATGTTTGGGCTGTAAGCTGACTTTTTAAGGGCTATCCCCATCTCTTCGGCGGCGTATACGAGTGCTCCCCTTATGACCTCAATGGTTGTTTTGTCGACGCTCATCGCTTCCATCTCCCGAGAACGATGTTACCGATGCTATCCGTTTCGATTTTCCAACCTGGGTAGACAACAGTAGTGGCGTCGTATTGCTCCAAGATAGCGGGACCGTCGAAAACAACTCTTGAGTTCTCATCTCTCTCGTAAACTGGGGTCTCAACCCAATCACCACTCGTCTCGAAGTAGACGCGTCTAGTCGCAGTCTTAACTGGCTCCTTACTACCAGTCTGCTTCGTGAGGCTAGGCTTGGATATTACTCCGATTGCCCTGAGGCGGAGATTAACGAGTTCGACGGGTTCGTTCTCGGCTGAATAACCATAGGTTTCCAGGTGGCGTTTATGGAATCCGATTATTGTGGCTGCGAGTGAATCTCTTTCGACCTTTTTTGGGGCTTGGACGGTGATTTCGAATGACTGTCCGAGGTAGCGAAAGTCAGCTTGACGAAGGAAGCTCATCTTGTTGGTGCTGATCCCTTCCTTTCTGAGCATCTCCCTCCCCTCGGCTTCCATGCCTCGGTAGGTCGTCTCGATTTCTGTAGGGTCAACTAAGGTGACGCGTTTTACAACGGGATAGGTGTAGTCGTGAAAGAGGTCCGCCATTAATAAACCGAGGGCACTGTACATCCCCGGATTAGATGGTACGATGATTTTGGGGATATCGAGCTCTTCGGCAAGGGCGCAAACATGCATAGGGCCTGCGCCACCGAAGGCGACGAGAGTGAAATCTCGGGGATCATATCCGCGCTCGACGGAGACGATTCGGAGTATTTTTCCCATCATCGAGTTAGCGATTCTGATAATGCTGACTGCAATCTCTTCCTCGCTCATTCCTAACTTGGATCCAAGCTCTCCCAACGCTTTCTCAGCTTTCTTTGGATAGATGTCCATGCCTCCGCTGAGGAGGCTGTCTGGGTTGAGACGGCCTAGGAGTAGATTGGCATCCGTTATTGTGGGTTGGTTACCACCGCGGCCGTAACATGCGGGACCTGGGTAGGCGCCAGCGCTAGTCGGTCCGACCCTGAGGGCTCCTCCCCCGTCAGCCCAGGCAATGGTACCTCCCCCGCTGCTACACTCCGCAAGGTCGATGAAGGGGAACCTAACCGGATAGCCACTCCCTTTGACGAGTCGGCCCATGTGGATACGACCCGCGACCTCGTACTCAGGCACAATCTCAGGCATCCTTCCCCTGATGGTCCCCGCCTTGGCTGTAGTTCCCCCCATATCAAAGCTAATTATATCCCGAATACCCGAGTGCTCTCCTAGCCAAGCTGCTGCTATTACCCCCGCTGCGGGTCCTGATTCTACAATGGTGGCGGGTTTCTCAGCGACGTTCGCGGCGGTGGAAAGACCACCATTACTTTGCATAACGTAGAAAGGAGCTTCGATATGGAGACTCTTAAGATCGGTTTCCATTTGAGCAATATATTTTTGGATTATCGGCATGAGAGCAGCGTTTACAACTACTGTGCTAAATCGTTCGTATTCCCGGTACTCGTTTGATATGCCACTAGATGAGGTCAGGTAGGCTGAGACTTGCCTTTCCTTGGCCATCGTCAGAGCCATTTTCTCGTGGGTTTGGTTCGCGTAGCTGTTAAGGAAAGCGATGGCTACAGAACCTACGTTTAGTCCCTTGATCTCATCGAGTATTAATTCAAGCTGCGTTTCGTCGAGGGGCTTGGTGACTGTACCATCGTGCTCGATCCGTTCGTCGACCTCGAATCTGAAGCGTCGCTCTGCGAGCATTTGTGGGCGCTGGAAGAAGAGGTTGTAAACCTCTGCGCGGCGTTGACGACCTATCTCAATGACGTCGCGGAAGCCGTGTGTGGTGATGAGCGCTACCTTGGGGATAATAAGGTCAATCTGGCCCAGAAGGGCATTCGTAGCAATCGTTGTTGCGTGGGTAACCATCCTCACCTTGTACGGGTGATGCTTTGCAAGTAATATCTTGAAGGCGTTTGTTACACCCCTCTCAGGATGTCTGGGGACTGATGGGACTTTGATGTTTTGGAGGCTCCCCGTTTCCTCGTCTAATGCAACGAGGTCTGTGAAAGTACCTCCGACGTCGACGCTGACCCTTAACAACAGTGCACCCCAACATATTTTAAAGGAGTTGAGTTAAAAACGGCTTCTAATCTTAGCCGAGGAGCTGCTCTTCGCTGGTGGTCTTCTCGATGAACAGGCGGGTAGAATCCAATATATCAACGCTGTCTAGTTCGGTGAGTTTTACCCACCTTGCCTCTGAGGCGTCATCCGAGGCTATAGGTTCACCCGAAACGTATTGGCATAGGAACTCGAAAAGGATATAGTGCCATTGGACACGGTCATCTTCGTCCTTCCTAATGGAATCGAAGATAGTAAGCCTCTTTATGGGCGTGCACTCGCATCCTGTCTCCTCCTTAACTTCACGGATAAGGGCTTCCTCGGCGGTCTCACCTACCTCAACAACTCCACCAGGGATACCCCACTTGCCCATGCTTGGCTCTTTTCCACGTTGTACTAAGAGAACCTCGTCTTCGCGGATTACAATACCAGCGACTCCGGGAATGGGGTGGGTAGGATATTCTCTGCTCGTAAAGGTCCCCTCAGACGGTTGATGCTCCCGCTTCGATGGCTTTAAGGTTGAGGTCATGGAATTGGGAACGAATAAGCACTTTTACTGATGCACGGAGCTGATCAAGACTGATTATACCCGTTTTCTTCGTATAGGCAGCAAGCATCACCATATTGGTGACGATTGGGTTCCCAAGACTCTCCGCAAGGTCTGCAGCGGGTACAGTGATATTCTCCACATCTTTTCTGATCTCCTCTGGCTTAAGTCTTTCAAAGACACGGTTATCTATTATAATTATAGCACCACTCCTGGCTGCCGACACATACTTTTTGTAAGCGGGAAGACTCAAGATTAATATCACGTCGGCCTTCTCGAACTGAATATCATAGATATTCTCGTCGCTGACAATAACAACGCTCTGGGCACTACCGCCACGGGCCTCTGCGCCATAACTGCGTGTACCAACGACGTGGAAGCCATTCCGGAAGAGAGCCTCGCTAAGGAAATCCGCAGCGGCGAGGATTCCTTGGCCACCAGTGCCACTGATCATAATGTTCGTCTGCATCACTGTTCACCTCGGGCGCGTCTGCCTACCTCGCGTAAGGCCTCTGTATACTCGAGGCGCTGCTTCCTAACGAATACACCTATCTCCTGCTTCCCCTCGCGGGAATCGGCAATATCCTTGACCTCGGGTATAATTAGCTTTGCCTTAGCCGCTTCGATGTCGGCAGTGTCGACTCTCGCCACCCTTCCGAGGGTAAGGTGGTCGACTAGATGTGCCTTCCCCGTATTCCCAAGGGCCTTCTCGATTGCCTTGAGGGCTGCCTCCGGCTCTCCAACAAGGACAGTGTAGATGTAGCTTTTCTCATCTTCCCTATCAGTTATGTATGTGCTCTCTGCGAACATGTCGAGGAGCCTGCTGGGTAGCTCCTGAGTGGGTGCTCGGATACCTAAGATGTTCCTCTGCTGCGTAGGACACTGGCTGAGAACCTCGATAAAGCTGAAGCCTGGATTCTGCATCGCCTCTTTGATGCTCCGTGTGAGTTCGAGGACGTGGTTCGTCGTCCACTTGGCAACGTAGGTAGCACCTGCGGTTGCGACGAGCCTAGCGATATCGAATGGCTGCTCAGGGTTCCCATAGGGGCTCGTACTCGTCCTCGAGCCATGGAGTGTCGTGGGAGCTATCTGCCCACCCGTCATGGCGTAGTTAAAGTTGTTCACGAGGATGCAAGTGATGCCGATGTTACGGCGCGCCGCGTGGATCAAATGGTTCCCACCTATCCCTGAACCGTCACCGTCCCCTGTGAAGACCACTGTTTTCAGCGACGGGTTGAAGACCTTCGCACCCGTCGCGAAAGCGAGAGCCCTACCGTGGGTCGTGTGGAGTGTGTCTCCCCTGAAGTGTGGGCTTGGGATCCAGCTGCTGCACCCTATCCCGGAGACGCAGAGCATCTCGTTTACATTCCAGCCGAGGTCGTCGACGGCGCGGACAAAGCAGTTGAGAATTATTCCATTTCCACAGCCTGGGCAAAAAGCGTTAAGATTTTGTACTATGTAGTCGGTTTTGAGTTGTCCCAAATTCTTCATTGCGCCAGCCTCCTTATCTCTTGGACTATGTCGCCCTGTGTTGGGGTGACCCCACCAAGACGTGTTAGGGAAGTGATCTTAGTATCCCTGCAGGCGACGCGCTGGACCTCACGAACGAGCTTCCCTGCGTTCATCTCGACGACGAGGATCGCATCTACCTTGTTAGCGAGTTTGATAAATTCCTCCTCGGGAAGGGGCCAGAGGGTTTTAAGCCTGAGCAGCCCCGCCTTAACACCTTCCTCGCGGAGCTTCTTGACTGCCCCATAGCTAGGGCGGGCACTTGCGCCAAAGCTGACCACAGCAACCTCTGCATCATCTAGGTCGACTTTGGCGACATCCCTGATCGTTGGCTCGGCCTGCGCGATTTTCTTCATCATACGCATAACCTGTTCAGAGTGGATGTTGGGACTGTAGTCACGGACACCGTTGGGACGGTGGCTGCTACCTGTAACTTGTAGGCGGTAGCCCTGACCGAACTTGGGCATCTCGGGTACGAGTGATGGGTCATCGGTGCCGAAGGGAGTGACGTTGGAGCCCGACGGCACCCTCCTGTCGATTACCTCAACATTCTCGGGAACAACTAATTCCTCCCTTATGTGGCCGATCATACCGTCAGCGAGGAAGTAGACCGGTGTCCTATATTGCTCGGCTAGGTTAAAGGCACGGACCGTGAGGTTGAACATCTCCTGGGCGCTCCAGGGACTGAGTGCAATGACCTCATAGTCGCCGTGGGCGCCATAGCGAGCCTGATAAAAGTCTTGCTGGGATGCATCCGTCGACTGCCCCGTTGAGGGACCACTGCGCTGCACGTCTACGACGACTAGCGGGGTCTCCGTCATGTGGGCGTAACTGAGGTTCTCCTGCATTAGACTGAAGCCGGGGCCGCTCGTGGCCGTCATGGCCTTGGCTCCCGCCCAGCTGCCACCGATGCAGGCGGCGATGCTGGCAATCTCATCCTCCATTTGGAGGAAGTAACCCCCGATTTTAGGGAGTTCTCCGCTCATGTACTCGGTGATCTCGTTGGCTGGGGTGATTGGATAGCCTGCGAATAAGCAGCAACCGGCGCGCAACGCCCCCTCAGCGCAAGCTATGTTCCCCAATACAAGGTGTTTACCAGGCTTAAGCATCGAATTTCTCCTCCTCAACAGTTAACGCGAAGTCTGGGCAGTATCGTTCGCACCAGCGACAGCCGGTGCACTTGTCATCTCCTTCGGGGAGAGCGCCTCCGAGCAGAGTCCTCTTTTGTCCATATCTCAGGTTCTTCCCACCCTTGGTCTCGCAGATATGGACGCAAATCCCACAGCCTTTGCACGTCGTCTCGTCCACCTTAACATTGAACTTCTTAGCCAATAGCCTCACCCTGGCCGAATCACGTGAACTTATCATAGCTTGTGTTTTAAGATAACGGCCTGATCAGAGAAGATATCTCTTTGATCGATGGTTCTTTCCTTGACTCGATTTGGGTGATAGAAAGCTACCCGTTGGCATAGCTAAATTCATACACGACGGTAACTTCGCGAGGAAGGAGTTCGACGAAGGACCAGATATCATGGAAAGGGGCGGCCTCTACCCCTTGCTCAAGCGCTTTGGCGTCGAGGTGACCGAGACTAAGACCGCCTTACTGACGGATGAGGAAGAAAAGCAATACGGGACGGTGAACCGACTCGGCTTAGCGGGTCGACACATGGCGGATATTGTGTCAGCACAGATAAAGAGGGGCGAGTTCAATATCTCTCTCCTCTCAAATTGTGTTGGACTAACAGGGATGATGGCAGGGTCACAACTTGCTGGACCAGATTGGAAACCGCTGCGGGTCGGTCTCGTCTATTTCGATGCCCATGGGGACATAAACACCCCCGAGACTAGCCTGAGCATGATGATGGGTGGGATGCCCGTAGCGGTTGGCTGTGGTCTATGTCTTCACCGACTGAGGAGGCAGAGCGGGCTCGAGATGCCGATCCCAACACGGTACGTCGTCCTCGCAGGCATTCGGGACACAGATCCTCTTGAACAAGAGATCATTGATAACAGCGACATCGAACAAATCACTGTCGAGGACATACGAAGGCTCGGCTCTAACGTGAAGATGCAGATGGACCGTCTTACCCGTTTAACAGATATAATCTATATCCATGTCGATACCGACGTGCTCAGCGCCGAGGAGGTGCCCGGCCACACAACCCCCGTCCCCGATGGTTGTAACAGTGATCAGCTCTCGATTTGTCTCGAGGCGATGTTCAGGTATCCAAAGGCCGCGTCGTTTGGGGTCGCTAGCCTCCCAACGAAGGGTGACTTGGACGGTGTCGCGTTGAAGGCGGTCTACAAGATGGTCGAGGGTGTCATCAGAGGCGTGAAAAACCGCCTCTAATACCTAGAACTGAAGTATGACGCTAATTAAATGCGCAGTTACTATCCTTCTAACCGTGGTTTAGCGTAGCAAGGTAAGCTCCGACTTCGATCTTATTGTTATGACTACCTATCTCTCCTCACTAATTATGGTTTTCAACTTGGTCTCGTTAGAATCTTGTCCTTGCATTTCAGTGGATGTACTTAAGGGACCCTTACTCAGAATTTTATAGGCTTCGGAGGGCTTGGGTAGGTGAACCTACTCTGGGTTAAACCGAGTTCAACTAACATCTCTGCAATCCGGATCGATGTCCTGCCCGGGTGCACAATCGTTGCCCCTGGATGAGACTCTAGAAGCTCCTCGGTGAGCCTATCAACGTGGTTGTTTAAAGCCATGCAGCCAAAACAGACAGCGTCCGCTCCGTCTTCTATCGATTCGATCACCGTCTCCTTTACCGCATCGTAGCTCTCTGGCTTCCCCAGCTCAAGAACGGGGATGTCTACACTATAGACGCCTATGCACTTTGCTTCGAGCTTGTAGTCTCTTATCTGGCGCCAGGCTAGCTGCTCGACCTCTGGGAGCTGGACTATCAGGCTGAAATTGTCAGCGAGGAAGGCTGCAATATGCATCGATGCGCTTCCTGGACCAACGACTGGTATGTCGACAAGGCTCCGCGATGAGAGTAATGAGGGGTCGTGGCCACCCCAGATCAACACCGCGTTTGCGCCTTCTCTCTCAGATTGTATTACTCGCTCGAGAATCCCTGGGGCTGCAAGCTCCATCTCAGCTAGCGAATCAACGGATGGTGGTGGGTTTCTAGTCAATACGAGATTAATTTCAGTGCCTGGTGAAGTATAACTCCTCAATATCTCCAGCCTACTCTTCAGATCTGCCTCAGGCAGACCTCCAATCAACATAACGACATCGATGCGCAACAGAAACACCAAAATAAATGATTCATTCTAAGGATAAAAACCAAAGTCGACTACTCTTAAGCATCACAGTAAGCTATCCAACATGTTCTTGTTCAACGCTGCGTACATTTAAGAACTAATATTTATTCTGCTTTGGTCTGGGAACTAACTTTTCTCTGCGATCTTCTTCAGGACGAGGTTGGCAACTGAAGAGTCCTGTATGGCTATGCCGACGCTCTTGAAGACTGTGAGGCCGTCTTGGCATGTCCTTCCCTTTTTCTCGCCGGTGACCAGCTCCCCAATTTCTGCATAGATGTGTGACTCGGTTATTGCCCCCTCCTGTATAGGAATGAGGATGTCACCTGACTCGAATTTTATCGCTTCCCACTCGTCGATGACCACCTTCGCATCTCGAATAATTTCTGTCTCTAGTTCCCTCCAATCAGGGTAAAATGCTCCTATCGCGGAGATGTGGACCTTATCACCGAGCCACGCTCTTTTCACGACGGGCGTCTTTGAAGTCGTGGCCGTGAGAATAATATCTGCCCCCTTACATGCCTCCTCCCCACTCGTCGACTTAACGATGGGTATTCCGAGCTTCTCTTCCATCTCCTCGACGAACTTGTCAACTGCTTGCTTGATAGGATCATAGACCCTAATTTCATCAAGTTTACGGACAGTAGCTGCTGCCCAAGCCTGGTTTCTTGCCTGTACCCCTGCACCGAAGACCGAGACTACTTTTGCATCCTTTGGGGCGAGGTAGTTCATCGCGACGCCGGAGACTGCTCCTGTCCTCACCCCTGTGAGGTAAGTAGCGTCCATGAATGCCTTTATCTGTCCCGTTTTGGGGTCGTTCATGACTATCCATGCAGCCGTCGTAGGCAATCCCCTCCCTGGGTTGTCAGGGTAGATGCTGATTATCTTCGTCGCCTGCGCTTTCGACTCCTCGAGGTAGGATGGCATGAGACTGATGCTGCCGTTATATTCAGGGAGCATGATTGTGCTCCGTGTGGGCATGACCACCTTGCCTCGGCGGAGCTGTGCGAATGCCTCCTCTACTGCCTCTATGGCTTCCCCCATAGTCAATAGCCCAGCTATGTCCCTGTCGCTCAAAATGAGCATGGGTAAACCTCCCCCCTTACTCAATTAAAAACATGGGGGACACATCGAGCGCTTAATTGACCAGTGAAAAAAAGGTTCCTCCTCCAAGAAGAACCCGAAAAAAAACGAGGACGATGACAAGTTCTCTATTTTCAAATTGAGGTTTTTTGGATTTCTAGAACTTGCTCGTGAAGCGTTCGACACGCTCCACGACGTCCTTGAGCACTGGGATTGGCGCTGTCATTGGCACCCTGATGAAGCCATCCTGTTTGGTTCCGAAGCCCGAGCCACTACTCAACGCGACGTTTTCAGCCTTCTCTAGCTTCGCGATGAACTCATCGCTCTTCAGGCCATACTTCCGAGCGTCGAACCACGCGTAGAAGGCGCCTTCAAATTTGTGGCAGGGCATACCCATGTCGTCGATTGCCTTTGTGAAGTAGTCGCGGCGAGCGGAGTATTCCCTCCTCCTCTCATCAACGTACTTAAAGTCGCTCCGTAAGCAGGCCACACCTGCAGGGTAGATGAATGTCGCTGGCCTCGGGGACGTTACGCGTGCAACCGTTTGCGCCTTCGCGAGATACTTATCTGGTAGAATCACGTACCCGAGTCTCCAACCCGTCATGCTGAACGTCTTGCTGAAGCTCATGATGTTGATCG
>CAZIAF010000003.1:0-9359 GCA_964537625.1 uncultured Candidatus Bathyarchaeia archaeon | reverse complement strand
TAGGCTCCCGATGGTGCTCGGAGCGACGAACTTGTTGTTGTCGTAGACGTAGTGGAGGTAGATCTCATCAGAAAAGATGGCCAGGTCATGGTCCTCGGCTAGGTCGCCGACTGCCTCAATCTCGTTTTTCTTGTAAACTGTTCCTGTGGGGTTGTTCGGGTTGCATACTAGGATTGCTTTCGTTTTCTTTGTGACGTAGCTTGATAGCTTGTTTAAGTCCATGTGGTACTTGTTCTCGCGGGGTAGCTCGGGGATCTGCATCTTGATCCCCATGTCTCTGAGCATGACGTAGTGGTTGCTATAACTCGGCTCCCATAAAATGATCTCGTCCCCCTCCTTTAAAACAGAGGCCATGGCAATGTAGAGGGCGGCGCTGCTGCCTGCGACGGGGATCACTTGCGATTCTTTGTACTCGGGGCCGATCCACTTTTTGTAGTAATCGACGACAGCTTCGCGGAATTGCTTGGGTATCTCAGTTCCACCGTAGTGAGTCCAGTCACCACCCATCTTTATGGCATCTAGCGCAGCTTCAACCGCATACTTCGGAGCCTCAACGTCGGGATCACCAGCGTTTAACTTCACATAAGGCTTGCTCGGCATATTCAGGCACCTTTCAGTTAAAGGCGTCTAAGAGCCTATTTAATTTAGCCGGTTAAGCAAGAACTAAACTAAAAATGAGCGTTAAAAACTAACATTTAATCCAATTTTAACCTCGAAGACTCATGTTTGCGCTTCATGAATGCTTATTACAATGTTTAACTTACGAGTCTCGTCAAGGATAAATACTATTCATTAGTAAGTTCTCTTCATTGATACTTTGAGGACTCGACTAAGAAAGAGTAGCTAGTGGAGTAAGCTCTGTAGATAGTCTGTTATCTTCTTATGTATGGGTATACCGGTCGCCTCTATGAGCGCTTTGTAGCCAGGATAACAGTTCGCTTCAAGGACGTAAGGTTGCCCATCTTTTCCTGGTAAGATGTCGACACCAGCTATCTTCAAACCCGTCGCCTCAGCGACCTCTATGGATAAGTCGTCATAAATTGGGTCATCGAATGCCTCAGCGGATCCGCCAACAGCGACATTATAGCGAAAGTCCTTCTGGTTGAAACGCTTCTCACGCCCGATCACCTTTCCGTTAATTACCAAGCACCGGACGTCGTAACCGAGGTTTGGAACAAACTCTTGCAGGTAGTAAACCCCCTCGGCGTGTTCGCGAGTGTACCAAACGAGAAATTGAAGTAGATCATCGCGTCTCCGTATACCACTCAGCTTAGTCACTCCGAAGCCTCTGGCACCGCATGTCGGTTTGAGCACAACCTCTCTCCCCTGCTCCAAGAATCCGTTTGCAAATCGGTATGCCTCCTCGACATTCTCTGTTATGACGGTTTTGGGGTGTGGTAAACCTAGCTCGTTTACCTTAATAGTTAGTTGCTCTTTCGAGTAGTTGAGCATCGAGTTCACTGGATTCACAACCGTCGCCCGATTTTCTAACTTCCTTAAAATAAGCAGCCTATGTGTGAGTTCGTAGGTACTCCCCCTATGGAGCATGTTGCTTGGCGCGTAGACAACATCTGCATCGAAGGTCGGCAGGTTTGGTAGATTGAAGTCCCAGGGCGCCATGGATTGGACTGTAATGTTTCTCCTTCGCAACTCTTCTGCGACGAGTTTCACCTCTTGTACGCCAGGGTTATCTGTGAAAATGAGAATACTCAAGTTAGCTGTCCAAATAGGGGTGGTTCGGTCCACTTAAATTCCTTTTTGAAACAAACCAATATTGAACATGGTTTTATTATACTAATGATGTTCATCCACCTTCGAAATCTTTTTCTCCTTTTTCTCACGCGATGAGG
Organism: uncultured Candidatus Bathyarchaeia archaeon; assembly: GCA_964537625.1. Taxonomy (GTDB): domain Archaea; phylum Thermoproteota; class Bathyarchaeia; order TCS64; family TCS64; genus UBA8941. The sequence continues at coordinate 7,509 of CAZIAF010000003.1, read as the reverse complement.
TCAAAGTCATCATTGTAAATGTTTCTCTCATTTGATCCCAGAGAACTTTTATACCAATGGATTTCCTTCGTAAGGTCAATATTCCTAGAGGTGATCAGTGACGAGTAGTTTTGATCGGCGCATTGTTCTGCTTGTAGTCACCATGACCTCATTTTTAACACCCTTCTCCAGTTCCAGCTTCAACGTAGCGCTTCCAAGCTTAAGCAGAGAGTTTGGGCTCGATGCTATTATGATGAGTTGGGCGAGTCTCGCCTACTTACTCGCTTCTGCTATGCTTCTGGTCCCCTTCGGACGACTCGCGGACATTCATGGACGCAAGAAAATGTTCCTTTTCGGGACCATTACATTTACCTTAGCGTCTTTTCTTCTAGGTCTTTATCCCTCGGCCAGTTTGATTATTTGGCTCAGGGCACTTCAGGGTATAGCCAGTGCCATGATCTTTGGCACCGGCATCGCAATACTCGTCTCTGTGACTCCGCCTCAGGAGAAAGGCGCCACACTTGGTGTTAATGCGGCGGCCGTTTATGTAGGTCTTAGTATAGGACCTTTCCTAGGTGGTATGTTGACCGAGAACTTCGGATGGAGGAGCATTTTTTTTGTTAGTGCAATGATTGGGGCAATTGCTGCGACACTAATGTTCTCAAAACTCAAAGGTGAATGGAAGGAGGCGGCTGGGGAGGGCTTCGATCTCTGGGGCTCCATTGTTTATAGTTTGATGCTATTAAGTCTCATGTACGGTTTCTCCTTGCTTCCGTCAGCAGAGAGCTTTCTACCTATAGTATTGGGTCTTTGCGGTATCGGTGTCTTTCTCTTGGTTGAGTCGAAGGCAAAGCACCCCGTTGTTGATCTTAGGCTATTCGTAGAGAACCGAGCCTTTACATTCGGGAACATTGCTGCGCTTATTAACTTCAGTTCTACCTATGCTGTAACTTTTCTCATAAGTTTTTACCTACAATACTTGAAGGGGTTAAGTCCTCAGGTGGCTGGTACGATACTTATCGCATCACCTGTTGTTCAGGCAATTTTCGCACCGATCTCGGGCAAACTGTCTGATAGAGTTGAGCCGAGGAGGATTTCAGCTGCTGGTATGGTGGTCACAAGTCTAGGTTTAGCAGCTTTTACATTGATAGATGGGGAAACCTCGATTTTCATAGTAATTGGGAGCCTTAGCTTACTAGGATTTGGCTTAGCACTCTTCTCTTCTCCTAATACAAACACAATAATGAGTTCAGTTGAGAGGAGATTATACGGTATCGCTTCTTCAACCTTAGGGACGATGAGGTTACTTGGCCAGATGCTCAGTCAAGGGATCACCATGATAATATTTGCTATTTATATCGGTAGGCTTGAGATACAACCTGAGGTGTACCCTCAGCTTCTCAACAGCACGAAGATAGCTTTCACAATTTTCTTTGTTTTGAACCTAGTGGGTATCGCTGCTTCTCTTGTGGATGGAAATAAACCTAAACTAGGTAGGTCTGACCCTGCTACAAGGTCTTAAATCCGAACCGAGTAACAATTCCTCGGTGCATGTATTTTGAGCAACCCTTGGCTTGAGGTTGATAAGAAGATAGTTTCCGAAATCTACACGTCGTCTGAGTCTATGGACAATTTGAAGATGCTCTGCGACGTTTACGGAAGTAGGTTTCCCGGTACACTCGGTGACCTTTGCTCTGTCAAGTATATGGTTGAGAAGCTCAAGAGTTATGGAATCGAGGACGCTCATTTCGAGTCTTATAAAATTCCTGGTTGGAAAAGAGGCTCTGCGAGGTTGACCGTGATTGGTGCTGGCAAGAAGGAAATCGACTGTATCAGTCTTCCTCACAGCATCGCTGGTGAGATCGAGGCGAAGCTAGTCTGGCTCGGAGATGGAGCTGTCGATGTTTATGAGAAGAAGAAAAATGAATGCGATGGCAACATCGTCATGGTAAGTAGTGCTAACCCGCTGGGAATGACACGTTCCCTACACAGATCGGAGAAGTTTATGAGGAGCGTCCTCGCTGGAGCTAAGGGTTGGGTCTTCATGAATCAGTACCCAGGCTATGGCCCACAGACCGGTGGAATCAGTCCAGTAATCCCATCGATAAGCGTAAGCTACGAAGATGGCATGTATCTCGTTAGAGCTTTAGAGCGGGAGGGCAAACTTACCCTCAGGATCAAGACGACGGACAAGAATATGGATGTGACAACCTACAACGTCATCGCCGATATTCAAGGAACATCAAAGAGCAAGGAAAATGTGGTTGTTGGTAGCCACTATGATGGCCACGACATCAGCCAGGGGGCTGAGGACCCCGCATCAGGCGCAGTCACAGTGATGGAGATTGCTCGAAACCTCAATATGGTAAAACAGAAGCTCAAAAGGAGAGTCCGATGCATCTGCTTCGGCGCCGAGGAGATAGGCCTCTATGGTAGCTACAATTATACAGCAATGCACGCTGACGAGATGGACGATGTGAGGTTCATGCTTAACCTCGACTCTGGTGGTAGTAAAGGCAGGAAGGGTGTAATTCTTCACGACTTCCCGGAGCTTGAGCCATTCCTCGACCAGTGTGCTAAGGAGATGAAAGCTGAGCTCCCATACTATGAGCGCGTCGGACCCTACAGTGATCACTGGCCATTCTACTTACGCAGCGTTCCCTGTGGCAGTGGGGGTGATCCCGAGACCATCCGTACCAGTACCGGTCGTGGATTCGGTCATAGTAAATACGACACCGTCGACAAAGTCGACCTTGAGTTCCTCCGCCTCGCCGCAGCAAACTACACAAGGTTCTTGTTTAGGGTTTCCAACGCCGATAAGTGGATGGCGAAGAGAAAAACCCAGAAGGAGATCCAGGAGTTCATCAAGAAGCAGGGTTACGACCAAACGGTGCAACTCGCCGAGAAGGTAAAAGATTATGTCCGAGGTTGGCCAGAGATCCACCCAGAGACCCAAGCCTGGCTTAACAGGAAGAGCGACTGGTAGCTAACCCAGTAATCATTTTAATTATCTTTTTAAACACATTCCGTTCATTAAAACACGATTGTAAAAAAAAGTTAGTTTATAGATCATTCATATTTGGAAGGTCCGCAGCTGGTTTCGAAAATTACTTGATGGGAATCAGGAAGTTATTCCCAGCGCCGACGATGAGTGTATCGATGTTGGGGCTGATCTCCTTGAGTTTCTGCATATTATAATATGTCTGCCAACCCTCTGCTCCGACAACGGTGATTATCTGTTGGATGGCATCCGCCTCACCCTTCGCCCTAGCGATCTGCGCTCTTGCCTCTCCCTCGGCCTCAATTAAGACCTTTTGAGCGGTAGCGTTGGCAACGATTAGCAAGCTCTTTCTCTGGTTCTCAGCAGTAACGACGGCTTGCTGAGCAGCCACCGTTGCCTGAAGCTCGTCCACGAGCCTTTTGGGGAAGGAAACGTTCTTGAGGTCAACCTCGACATTAATAATTGCCCCTTTAAGAGAAGGCTCATTTGTAAGGGCAGACCTAATCGCGTCACCTATCTGGTTAGCAAGCTCTACTCGTTTGTCTTTGATTTCAATCCAGCTATACCCTTTAGTTATTCCTTTCGTAGTCTCAGAGGTTATGCTGTTGATTGTTGTAAACTCCCAGTTCATCGCAGGGTAACTCTGGTATAGGGCTGCGGCCTTGTTGACGTCGATACCGAAACGAACTACGATATCGGTGGTGACTTCAATTCCTTCACTACTAAAACACATTAAGCTGCTGAAGTCTGCGTTTGGGTCTGAGTCGCTTAATATGAGGTACTGGGTGGAGATGGGAAGCTTAATGACGCTCTGATACGGTAGCTTCAGGAACCAACGCGGACCGGCCACCGGGTTACTCACGGTTCCACTTAGCGGGTCAACAACAAGGGCGACGTCACCGACACCAACACTTGACCCCGATAAGACTCCAATTATTCCTATGAGGATTACTCCCAAAATTATGATCGGGATTATCCTGGGAAACTTCGGATACCTGTACTCTGTAGTCATTCTTAACACCTTTCCTGTTAGATATAATGTTAAGGTGCTGAATGAAAAGGATAGCTGATCTTAGGTAACCCTCTTCTCCAGAAAATCGGTTAATAATTAAATATTTGGTATCTCCAGTTTTTTCATTCCATCTGTTGGGTACCCAAATCCTATTTAGAGACTTGGAAAGATTAATGTATGAACTTTCAAATAACGAAGTAGGTGTATTGTATGGTCTATTGTTCAGATTGCGGGAAAGAACTAGATGCCGAGGCGAATTTCTGCCCAAAATGTGGTGTTCGCACGGAAAAAGGGGTCAATGAAAGGGTCTCTATTCCTTGGGCTTCAGACCCATACTGGAGGCAGGAGCTCGACATCGCTCTCAAAAAGGCCTCGAAAGCAGTTGATGATGGTGTAAAGATAGTTCAAGATACCTTCAAAGAAGTGGTTGGGGAGGTAGAGAAGGGGGTTAAGTCTACCCGCGAGAACATGAAGGATCGGACTGGCCAAGTTTTCTGTCGTGCATGCGGGCAAGAAAACAACAAGTATGCACGTTTCTGTACAAAATGTGGAAAAGAAGTCTAGTTTTCTATCTTCTCTGTACTTTATCTACATCAACTAGGACGACTATTACAGCGTTTACAAGCACTATGGGGTGAGTCTTTGTTTCCTCTCTCGTCGACTCTGCCGGAAACTTCATACCACCATAAATTATGCTTACTCGCCTTTTTCCTTCGGGTAAGGTTGACAGCACAGCTTCGCCGTTAACTTTCTCGGGGTTGGGTGCTGCGATTGTAACGTCCACCATTAATGCATCTTCCAGCTCCTTGAAGCTCCCTATTTTGAAGAGTTGCCCTAATCCAACCATGCTGCAATGACTGATTGCGTCCTTGACCGCTCGCTGGGCCGCCTTGGTCTCGTCTTCACCGTGGAGATCGACCCCGGTTCCTATTTCGACTAGATAACGTCTAAGGTCCAAAAGCTTTCACTGCCGGATACGGGAGTCGAACCAGATAAAAGACCTTTCACAAGTGCTCGCGAAACACGTATGAAGGAAAAATTGAAAAAACTGTACATACAAGGTTCCCGAGCTCTATGGGTATAAGGTTCTCGCTCCGATCCAAATAAATCTGAAAATTATTAGTAATCTTTTCATCCTATACCTTACCTTCTCTCAGTGTGTCAGTAATCGAGTTCGAAGGTAAGAAACCCAAAATTCACTCCTCAGTCTTCCTCGCCCCTGGCTCTTGGATTATAGGAGACGTAACCCTAGATGAGGACGTCAACATCTGGACCAACGCTGTGATCAGGGGCGACGACGACAAGGTTACAATAGGTCCACGAACTACTGTATTGGAAGGGTGCCTCATTGAGGCACCAACAGGCAACCCTGTATACATTGGCAGAGATGTCATCATAAGTCATGGCGCCACAATACATGGTGCCACAATAGGCAATAACGCCATAATCGGAATCCAAGCCGTAGTCCTAGATCGCGCAGATATTGGCGAAGGAGCAATGGTGGGAGCAGGTGCACTTGTAAGTCCCCGCAAGATTATCCCTCCAAGCATGGTCGCTTTAGGAATACCCGCGGATCCGAAGACCGAGGTAACTGAAGCCACAATTCAGTATATGAAGAAAGAACACGCACGCACTCTAACAAAAGCGAAGATTTACAAACAGATTTATCAAGCATACTTATGAGTGAAAAGAAGTGAATAATCTTATCCTCCGCTCAACATGGTCCTCAGCCATCAATAAGCGAGGAGAGTTATTAAAATAATAAAAGCAATTTTTTTTGATCTAGATGACACACTATTCGACCACAAATATTCCCGCCTCTGCGGCCTAAAGGCTCTACAACAAAAATTAAGCGAACTGAAGGCTGTACCATTAAAACAACTCGAAGATGAACATGAAACGATACTGAATTCAAGCTATACCAAAGTACTTGAACACAAGGTCACCGTGGAAGATGATCTAATTGAGAGAATAGGAAAGCTATGCATGATGCATGGTGTACAACAATCCCGGGCTGAAGTGAGAACCTTAGCGGATCTGTACGAGCGTGAATACAAGTTAGACCGTAGATCTGTACCTGGAAGCAGGGAATTGCTGGAGTTACTTAGGAAAAATGTGAAGACAGGAGTAATCACCAATGGGTTAGTGATTGAACAGCAAGAGAAGATTAGACTATGTCAGATTGAAAATTTGATTGATTACCTGATCATATCCGAGGAAGTCGGTCACAGGAAACCGAATAAAGAGATTTTCGTAGAGGCGTTAAGAAGAGCGGATACTTTGCCATTTGAAACTGTGTATGTGGGTAATTCATGGAATTCCGATATTTTACCAGCTTCACAGTGTGGGATTAAAACAATATGGTTGAATCGATATGATTTACGATGTCCTGACTCTGGGGTCACTAAGGAAATCCATTCCTATATTGGACTCGATATTCAAAACATATTTTTCTGAAACTTTACCAGTTCTCAACTTTTATGGTTTTGGGTCCATTATTTTATACTCAGTTCCACCCGATAATCAACTGCACGTCCACTCAACTGAAAACTTTGAGGATAATCATATTTCATAGGATCATACAAATAAGTCTAAACCAAATAGCCCTTCATACCTTGTTGTGTTTGAAGGTGAATGCCGAAGGGCAAAGCTTATTCACCGTGCACTTTAGACAGTTCGGCTTCTTTGCGTTGCAAGCCGCGCGTCCATGGGTTATGAGTAGATAATTCACCTCATACCATTTCTCACGTGGGATGAGTGTTAACAGGTCTTGTTCTATCTTGTCACTATTCTTCTGCCTCGACCAGCCTAAACGTTGGCTGAGGCGGATAACGTGGGTATCTACGGCTATCCCTACGACGATACTATATGCGTTCCCTAGAACGATGTTTGCTGTCTTTCGGGCTACCCCCTTTAGTTTAATGAGGTTCTCCATTGTACGCGGCACCTCACCACCGTATTCCTCCACGATCTGCTTACATGATGCTTGGATCAATTCGGCTTTTCTATGGAAGAAGCCTGAGGACTTGATATAAGTCTCCAATTCTTCCCGAGGCGCTTTAACATAATCCGATGCGGTCCTGTATCTCTTGAACAGTGCAGGTGTTAATTTGTTAATCTGTTCATCAGTGCTCTGCGCTGATAGAATCGTTGATACCAGGAGTTCAAGTGGCGTATTCCAATGGAGCACAGTCCCTTTGTCGTAAGGATACTCCACCTCGAGGAGCCGAATGATCTCCATGGCCCGCTCATGCTCATCCATGGTGTAACCTTACAATGTGTCTCCTTTAATCCATTCGAGGCTGAGGCTCAGGTTTATTGCCTTCCAAAGAAATTGATTATCTAGACGTTGTTCTGGAGAAAGAAGACGAAGCCAAGGAGTGATCTACCCCCTGACCAAGCGCCTATCCCAGGAATAATGCGTTGGGGCATTGATCACCCCGGGATCACCCCTATTCTACCTGATATTGACAAGGAGAATTGGCGACTCACTGTAGATGGTGATGTCGAAAACCCC
>CAZIAF010000002.1:2405-42863 GCA_964537625.1 uncultured Candidatus Bathyarchaeia archaeon | reverse complement strand
AGGCGAACGATTTACAAGTTAAGGTGAACTCTCTACAAGATAAAGTAAGTAATTTTCAAACGCGTATATCAAATGCCGAATCCTCGAGATCTAATCTTGTAAAAGAGTTAGAGGAGATGGAGACCAGTATAGAAAATGCGAATGAGATCCTAGACAATGTTATTGAGGATATCGAGAATCGCACAGCTTTTGTATTTGACCACAGTGACGAGTCCAGGGAAGGATTTATAGCGGGCGTTGTTTCACGGTTGCTTGAGGACGTCGAAGCCCTCAAAGCGGAGAACGAGATATGAGTGAAGAAAACGTAGAGAAGCTCAGTAAGGCCTGCCCAGTCAACCTCAAGCCTGGTGGCGAGAGAGCTTGGAGCCTTGAGATCACCGCTAACACCCCCGAGTGCAGAGATGCGCTTAAGGAGATCTATGATAACTTGGGCCCCGAGTCAAAGAAGTTTCTCACCAAGCGGTTAGTTGTGAGCGACCCTGAGCTGAAGAAGATAGTGGACGTGTCTGAGTAAGACGAACAATCACAAAGAAAGATCAAAATTGTTCGCCGCTTTTTTCGTGAGCACCGCCTCCTCCAGTACACGCGCGAGCCTTAGAAGTGTATCTTTTAATTAATACTGGCGGGTTCGGAGGGATTCGAACCCTCGGCCAACGGCTTAAGAGGCCGCCGCTCTACCTTGCTGAGCTACGAACCCAATCGCCTCAACTCATGCAGACATCGAAATTTAAACGTTTCAGCCTATGTGGCTGTAAAAAAAGTGGAGTTTATTTGATTAACTTGACCTTTGAGGGATCGACGCCTTCTACGAGTAGTTGACTGAGGGTCTTAACTTCTCCACCGGCGGCTTTGATTTTAACCTTTGCGAGGTCGCTAAAGTCGAAAGCTGCGATGGTTACGGGATGCTCAAGGGTACCAGAGGCGAGGACCTTTCCAGGGACCGCTGCTATATCACCTTTCGCCGTGTGACGATTTATGCGGCTTAGGTTAACGTCATTCCTGTTCCTTTTGGGTCTATCGAGCTCCTTAGCTAGGGCCTCCCATAGGGGTTGGCCAGTTTTTCTCTTAGCTGATTTGAGTTCCTTTATTGTCTTTTCAAGTTCCTTGTTCATCATAGGTTGGTTCACTCCCTGCTCCTTCTTCTCCCTCTTCCTCTTCGTCGGCGTCACCCGAACCTATAGAATACAGCCGGCGGCCCACTTCTGTGGGGGCTTCGAAGTCTTCGATCTCCTCGTGGAGCTCCCCTGCATTCACCTTCCGCTTCAGCTCCTCAAGCTTGGTATTGAGAACTTTGACGGCCTCGGTTACTATCCTCTCTGGGCTGAGGGAGCCCGTTGATTCGACTGTGAAAACAAACTCGTCGCTCTTCATGTACTGCTTAATGGATCCATCATTGAGGAGGTTCTGGCAGGCGCTGCTTCGATTGAAGGCCTGAATATCTATGACTTTGATTGTGTCCTTTTTAGAAAGTATTACTCCCTTTGGGCACTCCTCGAGGCATTTTGATGCGGTCTCGGTGTCAGTCTTTATCTCTGCAATGTTATGAAAGATGACCATGGAGACTGGGGTCCATTTGGTGTGGAATCGGCCTTTACCGAGCTGGGCATAGGCCTCAAGGCTGATCGATTGTCCCGGTGCGAGTTTAGCTAATGGAATGTATGAGTTCACCGGCGTAACCGCTGGGTCAACGGATTCGAAATCGCCAGAGTAAACGGTCTTGTTCTCATCTCCCGCCTTCATGTTAAGGCTGAGTGTGACTCTGCATTTCGGGCATCCTAATTCGGCGTTACAGTCGCACTCTGAGGGAAGTTTGTAATGTTCCAAATCCGTCTTTATGGGCATGAGTCCAATCCTGTGGGCGAGTATCTCGTCTGGAACGACGCTGGTGTTGTCGTAGTAGAAGATGTCCTCTATAGCCATACTTGGGACGTCTGTGATCATAGTTCGGCGAAGGGCGTTGACGAAGGCGTTATCGACGCCTTCTACGCTAAACTTTATGGTGTCCTCATTCAGGCTAAGCACCGTTAATTTCAATGCAGCACCCTCGGATTATGGCCTTCTGCCTCTGCGGCCTCCGGGTTTGCGTGTGCCATCATGAGGGACTGGTGTAACCTCTTCGATACGCCCAATTCTGAAGCCGCTGCGGGCGAGTATACGGATCGCAGCTTGTGCTCCGGGACCGGGGGTCTTGGATCCAGTGCCTCCAGGGGCACGTACCTTGATGTGGATACCGGTGATGCCTTTGTCGCGGCCCCAATCAGCTATCTGCTGGGCGGCCTTCATTGCAGCGTATGGGCTCGGCTTGAGCCTGTCAGCCTTGACGAACATGCCACCAGTAGCAAAGCCAAATGTCTCGGCGCCAGTGAGGTCAGTCATGTGAATGATTGTGTTGTTAAAACTACTCAGGACATGCACTATTGCCCATTTATCCCCTGCAGGCGGAGTTGTCGTTTCGCTACTCAACTTTTCTTCCTCCAGCTGCCTCGTTCACCGCCATTTCACGGCGGAGAGGGTGGTCCTTGTTACTATATGGACTTACATCGGTGTAGTCGAGCTTTTTCTCGTCATTGATGGTGACGTGGTAGCTTGGAGCTTTGACCTCGTTACCACCAATACTTACATGACCGTGGGTGATGAGTTGACGCGCTTGCCAGAGGCTCTTAGCCAGACCCTTCCTGAAAATGAATGTTTGAAGCCTTCGCTCCATAAGATCCTCGATACTTAAGGTGAGGATATCGTCTAAGGTACCATTACTCTGTACGAGCCCCATCTTGTAGAGTTTGCCTATGAGCTCCTTTTCCTGTTTTTCGCGCTCCGTCGCTGTGTGAGCTAAAAGCTCCCTAGCGCGCCTACGAAGGGTACTAAGTTCGGTCCTGGCACGCCAGAGTTCTCGCTTGTTACGGAGGCCATAAGCACCCAAGAGCTTAAGCTCCTCCATGAACATCTCGGTATTGTAGGGAACGCGCGGCGTTGTATACATTTTATGCTTCTTCTTAGGATCTCCCATTCATTATTCACTGCTCCTTCTGCTGGGATGCTTGCTGGATCTGTTTCTTGGTTACACCTACGCTTCTGCCTTTACGGGCAGTGGTCTTGGTGTGCTGGCCACGGACTTTGATGCCGCGGACATGACGTTCTCCTTTCCAGCTTCGAGTCTCCTTCATGAGGTCGATCTCATCCTTGGTCCTTAGATCAAGGTCGGAGGCGAGTAGGTGGTGATCACCACCTGTCATGGGATCCTTCCTGTGATTGAGCATCCACTTGGGAAGTCCCACACTAATGGGATTCGCAAGTGCTTCCTCCAGACGCTTTACCTCGGCGTCGGAGAGGCTCCCCAACCTATGGGTCGGATCTACGCCAACCGCCTTGGTCAAGGATAAGGCCATACGGATTCCCATGCCCTTGATATCGGATATGGCATATGGGACTGCCTTGGTACCATCCAAGTTGGTTCCGTGAAGCCTAACTATATAGTTGAATTCCCTTGACACGCGGAAATCTCCCGACAGTTTGTAACTGTTGAACATAAAAACGTTACCTAAAAACGTTCCTAGGCAAACTAGGTTGTGAAGAGTAACACTTCAAGGGGGATCAGGACACTTGCCGGGGACGCTGTAAGCTTTGGTACAAGGATTATATACCGGAGGTACTTCTGTCGACCTCGATCCTACCGTTGCTTGTTGAAATGGTTACATCAATCTTGATTTGGGCTAGATCATAGCCATTTGTCTTCGCAGTTTTGGAAGTCTTTGTGTCCTTGGTGTAGGTCAGGTTAGATAGGTTGAAAGCGACTTCCGCGTTACTGGTTGAAGCGTCTAGCTTGTAATCTGCTCCATCACCCACTGTTACATCGACGGCGGCGTTGCTCGTTGATATTCTATAGGATCCGCTGGATGTGCTTGGAATTTTCAGCTCGATGTGGGCGTTGCTTGTTTCTATCCTAGTATCCTTTGCTTCGATATTGCCTGTAATTGCAGCATTTGAAGTAGTGCAGATCAAAGACTCGGCTTTCACGTTTGTAAGGATAATCTGGCCATTTGATGTGCGAAGAGATACTCCGTTACCCGGTATGTTACTCAGATATATTGCGCCATTGCTGGTGCTAACGTCGAGGCTAAGTTTAGTTGACGATGGAAGTTTAACTTCGATGGTTATTCGATAGGGGTTATTGAGGAGGATGGGAGAAGTATAGACGAGGCTTAACTTTTGGAGGCTCTGGGCATCATCCTTTACTAGCTCTTTCACGAGTTTAGAGAGGTTGTCGTCTGCTTCCTTCTGGGTGGCACCACGGGCGGTGATCTTCGCCTCAATCAGATACTCCTGCTTATCCCAAGTACTAACAGTTATTGGCCCATTTATACCCCCGAGCTTGATCTCGACTATTCCTTGTGTTGATGCTCCTGAGTAGATTTTCTGCTCCATTGTTGAGTATGGCTGGTTAACATTGCCGATGCCGCCTAACCCTTGTAGGAAAGTTACTCCCTGAGTCAGGAATAGAGCAAGTATTAAGCCACCTGCAGCTCCGCTCACAACTTTGTTTAGATGTAATCCAGGGCTGACCCACTGCAGAATAGCGGTGAGGACGACAGCCATTCCAATAATGAGTAACACCCATGCTAAAGCGTTGGTTGGAAGATTATACTCCTTGAATACAAGGTATCCACCACCTAGACCGAGCAGGAAACCCCCAAATCCGAGACCAGCAGAGTCTCTCATTTCTATCACCACTTTGGGAGTTTCTAGAGGTAAGATAAAGGTATATCTTTTTTAAAAAGTGGAACTAGGCGTCCTTACGAAGAATAGGGGGATAAATACGATCTCGGACTCCTAATGGGGGGGTCTTCACCCACCTCAAAAAAATATTCTATTGTTGGAAAAAAAGCTAGGTATTTCGGACTGGGTCGCCGTAGGTAATCAATGTAATAGTACTCTTAACGTTGTCAAGACGCCTGACCTGGTTAAAGATAACCTCTTTCACTCTTTCCATGGTGTCAGCTTCAACCTCGATGATGATGTCATAAATCCCATAGAGGCTGTAGATGTTCTTAATCTCCTTTGCACCCTTCATCGCTTTGATGACCTCGGGTTCTTTCCCCAGCTCGGTATTTAATAGAACGTATGCCTTCAAGTGACCTCAATAGGCAAATGGTGGGGCTACTATTTCAATCTCGCCATGCTGTTCTGAAGTTTGGAACAGTTGTTCGCTTCCCTAGCATTAAGTTGAAGCCACGATATCGTATAGGTTAGTGAATATACTTGTCAAGGAATAGCAGCCTAATACTTCTCGCCTTAATTCTAGGAGCTATGATTTTTCCAGCGGCCTCCATCTATGCTTGGCAGAGAAGCCAGCAATCACATGAGGATATGTCTGCTAAAATTGCTCTTGACCATCTTTATAATTCATCCACATTCTCCTTCGACGGGATCGCTAACTCAGTTAAGGTCGTTGGGGTGACTCAGACTCTAACTTACGTTACCACTAGATTTACTATAGTGACAATCGAGTTCGACTGTAGCAATGGAGGCTACGGTGATCGGACAGGACAGAATGTGATTCAGATGATCAAACACCATACAGCAGTTATCCATATCGCCGATGATTTGGTCACAATGATGGTTTTAGATGGCATTTGGGACGAGTTAGCTGGGCAGATGATCTAGTCGTTCGTGGATCAACAAAAGTTCAGCTAGGTTTAATCTTGCCACTCTCTTTCCTAGGAGGGGTCCTAAATTTAAATCTGTAACAACTTTCATAGCGTCTTTCTTTGTAGATGGATATCTAAGAGAAGCGGAGGCGATAAACGCCTCCCGTAAAGCGTTTCTAGTCTTCTTATCTCTCTGGAGAAGTAAAACCCGGAGAACAGCCTCTAAAGGACGTTTAATCTCTCGGGGCTTGAGGGTTATGATTGAAGTTGAAATCTTTGGCTCGGGGTAATATGAGGAGGAGCCGACATCTAAGGTCTTATTGATGTCAAAAAATAACTGCGTCTCGAAGGTTAGTTTGCTGTATTCTGGATCATTATCAGCGGCTGTAAGTATAGAGGCGAAATTTGAAGAAGTGATGAGGGAGGCCGCTTTGAACTTGGCTTTGATAAGTCTCTGTAGAACAGCCTCGGCAATTGAATATGGCAGATTAGATACTAAGATATTGAAAGAGGGGAGACGCGTCTTCAACACATCTCCCTCGATCACTTCGACGTTTCCAACCCCTTTGAGCCTCTCCTTTAAAATCGAATTGAATTTAGAGTTCTTCTCAATTGCGACGACTTTAGCAGCTTTATCGGCTAATTCAACTGTTATATTGCCAGCTCCTGGACCAATTTCGATAACCGTGTCATCTGACTTTAAACCTGATGCTTCGATCAGAGCGTCGATAGCCCAAGGATCGATAAGCTGTTGCTCATCGAAAGCAGCCTCTAGAGAAATACCGTATTTCATTAATAATGAGGCGGTCTGGTCTCTAAGCACGGTTTCTGCACCGACTAGAGGAGATAGCGAGGCTCGCCCTTTACGCTTTTTACGAGCTCCAGAGCGGCTTCGACATCCTCGTCCATTCCCTCGATAAGGAGGCGAACGCTCCCCTCCGCTCCAGCGACACCACCAGCAGAAATTAGAGTCGCTTGTACTCCACAGAGAATCTCCAGTGCTTCGATCTCGGTGAAAATGATCCCGGTTATTGGCCAGATCGCGGGGCCATCGTTGTCCGGATCCATGGTGAGGATGTGAAGCTCGTTCATGTCCTCGTAAACGGTTTTTTCGAGGCCTATTGGGATGACTAAGGTGATCTTTTTGCCGATAATAGTACCGAGAACAGCACCGACGGTGCCGCCAGTCACGCCTCCGATGAGGACGCCGGCCATCTGTCCGGCGTAGTCGAGGGCGTTAGCGCCCTTAATGTAAACGTCACCTTTACTCATATGCTGTACAGCTGTGTAGCGGTCAAGTTCCCTAGCTATCTCTCCCTTTCTGAAGACGATGTCGGCGAGAGGATCTTCTTGTTTCTCAGCAGTCTTCTCAGCAATAATTGGAGTAGTTATACCGCTTCTGTATCTGCGAAGATCAAACTTCTCACCCCAGAGCTCCTGAAGGACATAGGCGTTAGTGGTACCTGTGGCGACAACTACTATGCCGTCTTGCATCGCTTCTTGGACCTCGGGAATGACAGCGACTCCTTTAGCAATCAACCGCTTGGACTCGGCTACAGTTAGAATAACTTGCTTTTTCATGGATTTCCACTTGCGGTAAGGGGAGTTTTCAACGAATAAAAAGAGTTGCTAAGGGGAACCCCTTTAACCTCGATCCTTAAAATATGGCTCGGTCAAGTTTGTTCGACGATCCCATCAGCAGGATCACAACGAATCTGGACGCTTGGAGGGAATCACTTAGAGATCCTGTTACTGCTCAGATAAAGGTTCTCGGAGACCTGCTCGAACGTTACGCAAAAACAACTTATGGAAAGGAGCATATGGCGACTACAATTGCTTCTATAGAGGAATATAAGAAGAAATTCCCGGTGGTTAAATACGGTGATCTGGAGCCATGGTTTGAACGTGTCAGGAGAGAAGGTTATGGGGTTTTTCTCGATGAGGAGCCGATTACCTGGGTTATGACGAGAGGGACGACAGGCCTCTCAAAGGTCATTCCGGTTACCCCTCGTCATCTCCAGGATATTATTAGGTGCGGTTCCCGGGCGGTTCTAAATTTTGCTATGAGTAACGGTGGTCTCAGCCTCCTCGCTGGAGGTGTTCTCAACCTCCAGTTTCCGAGCAACATACAGGTCTTAAATCAGGGTGGGAAGGAAGTGGTCTATGGTTTCAGCTCCGGAACCTACGCGAAGCTTAACCCAATGATGATGGGGCTTAGTTTAGTTCCTAGACAGGAGGAGATTGACGCTCTCCAAACGGATCTAACTGACGCTGGGTGGGAGAGGAGATATGATTACATTTATCAGCAAGCGAAGGATCGGGAGATCATCAGTGTAATTGGCGTTGCACCCGTCCAGACTGGTTTCGCCCGGTACATAAAGAAACGCTATGGCATAAAACCACTTGATTTATGGAAGCTAAAGGTTATTTTCAGCACCAGCGTAGCAAAAATTCAGCAGAATTACTTACCTAAGCTTCGCTCTATGTACGGAGAGGTACCTGTGGTGGAGATGTATACTGCGACGGAAGGTGCTTTTGCCCAGCAGAGAGATGAGTTGCCTTATGTCTCCCCCAACTTCGACTCATATCTTTTCGAGGTCAAGACCAGTTCAGGGGTTAAGATGCTCCACGAGATGAGGCGCGGAGAGTGGGGGAGGATAATAATATCATCTTCTATGCTCCCTCGATACGAGATTGGTGACCTCATAGAGGCAATGGGAAAAAATCACTTCAGGGTCTTTGGAAGAGACAGAAGAGAGGTGGTACTAGAGCACCGGCTTTGGCGTGCTTTGGTGGGCTGGGTCTTTTAAGGTTTAGGATTATTGTTTCTGGCCATGAAAGCGCTCAATACAATATAGGCTCCGATGATTATTACAATGTACGGCCACTTGTCTCTCAAACTGAATACGCTGAAGCCTCCGAGGGCACCAAGCACGAGGCCACCGATGATGTAACCATTTGAGGTACGCCAATTACTTGTCTGAATGTAGGCTAATACCCCCCTTAGAATCAGTATTACGCCTATACCAAGCATGAACCATCCACCGAAGTCGTTGGACGCTATGTAGTTATATTCGCGTAGCAAGAAGACTATGCCCAGCCAGATAATTATCAGGCCCCCGACAAGGCCTGCGGCCATTCCTCCGCCTTCATTCTTCTCATCTTTCTCACCTTTCTCATTCCTTTCCGTCTTCTCCTGCTTCTCATTTTTCTCTCGGTCACTTTCGTGGCGCCGATAAACGACTTGCTCAGCTTTCAGACTGGCTCCACAGCTCTGGCAGAAGACGGCGTCGTCTTTGTTCTCCTTTCCACATTTAGGGCAGTAAACCATGTGTTTCACCTATTACAGGTTTGAGGTTTTACCTGCCCTTAAAAAGATATAGGGGCATATCAATCTGATGGTTCTTTTACGAATGCCAATAGAATAGAGCCAGTAAAAATTAGGCTACTCAACGCTAGCCACCCAATGTTGTATCTTAATGTTGCGTCTTTGACTACCCCTAACATGAGGGGGAGGGTTAGAGCGCCTAAGCTGGCAAAGGTGTTGTGTAAACCAGAGAGGCTGCCAGCGGTCTCCGCTCCGAATAGCCGTGGGATTATCGTGAAGGCTGGGCTCCTCACGAAGTTGATGAACCAACCTAGCAAAAATGATGCGATTAGAAGTGACGTCCCGACAGGCAGCATCGTGAAGGTGTAAACGTTAACAGCGAGGAGGAGGAAGCTTCCGATTAAGACCGTCCTCTCTCCGACTCTGTCGGCAAGGATCCCCCCCACCGGATTCGAGATCATACCAGCGAGATTAAATAGACTCATTGTGGTGCCTACGAGTAGAACGTCGAAGTTATAGTCCTCCTTGAGGAGGAGTGGTAGCCAGGCAAGGAAGGTATAGTAACTGCCGAGGCGGATAAACTGAACAAATGCAAGAATCCAGAAGTTTCTCTCCCTGAGTACGACAGTTATCTCTTTAACCGAGTTGTTGCGAGTTCTCTTTTCATTCTTCAAACTGTAAAAAACCAGGAAAGCTAAGCTCATACCCACAGCTCCCTGAATCATTATAGAGAGTCTCCACCCATTTGCGATTGCTAGAAGTGGAGAAGCCCATGTCACAATGAATAGGCCTATACTTCCCCCAATGTTTAGCAGCCCTAGAGCTGTTCCCCGTTCCTTTTTTTCATACCAACCTGCAATAAGGCGAACCGCTGGTACGAAGACCCCAGCACCAAGGAGACCAGAGAGGAACCTCGCTATGGCTGCTGTCCAGAATCCATCGGCAAATCCGAAGAGTACTGTAGCTATGGAGACGCCGAAGATGCTTACGCTCATAACTCTTTGGCTCCCAAACCTATCAGCGAGAAGTCCCCAAGGGATCTGGCCGAAAGCATAGCCTACGAAGTAAGCAGACATCAGAGCGCCGCTTTGAGTGTAAGTGAGGTTCAAATCTTGCTTAACGGAGTCTAGGACATAACTGTAGGAGGAGTTCATGATGGATAGAATAGTGAGAGAAATGAACCCGCCTATCAGTACTCCCGGGTACCTAAATATCCCCTGAGCGTTCATTCCGCTTTTTTCTCCTTTAAAGCGAGAACGCTGGGAAGCATGCAGAGCTGCAAGGAAAAAAAAGTCGGGTAAGATAGTATTCCTAAAGCGAAGCTAGTGATAAAAGGCCCTAGGCTATAGCCTAAATCCCAGAAGCGCGTGCCCGAGAAGGCGATAGCGTAAAAACTCCGCGGTAGACCCCCTCTTAGCTGATCCAGCACCGACAATATGTCAAAATGGGATGTCTGACGGAGAATTAAACTTTAGGAGAAAATAAAAACCCGCTGAAGTAGTGCATGATATTATGCGCGAAAAATTTTAAAAAAAGGTTTAGAGGACGACAGTCTTGGATTCGTCCGCCTTGAGAAGCTTCGCCCATTTATCAGTGACGCTGGTTTGGATTTCATTGATCTCGGCTTCTGTCATGTGGCGGAAGCGAGACTGTGGCTTAAGATACTCGCTTATCGGCTTCAGCTCCTTCGGTTTATAATTTAGCTTGAAGCTGGTGCCGTTCTCGATCTCGTAGAGTGGCCAGACGCCTGCTTGGACGCCCGCACGGGCGAGTTCAACGGTCTTAGCGGGGTCGAAGCGCCAACCGACTGGACATGGGGATTGGATGAGTATCAGCCTGAAACCCTCGATGTCCTTGGCATACTTGACTTTCTGCATTAAATCCTCAGGGAAAGCGATGCTAGCTGTAGCGATATAAGGTACATAGTGTGCCGCGAAGATCATTGGGATGTTCTTTTTGGGCTCGTTCTTTCCCCTGCTGTTGGGGCCGACGGGGTTAGTGGTGGTCTCTGCGTACTTCGGGGTCCCACCACTCCTCTGGCCACCGGTATTCATGTAGGCCTCGTTGTCCTTAGTGATGACCAAGATGTTTTCGTTCCTTTCAGCGGCTGCTGAGAGACCCTGGAAACCGATATCGTAAGTTCCACCGTCGCCGAAAAAGGCGACAGCTTTCACATCGGTCCTACCAATAGCCTTTAGACCGTGAGCAGTGCCCGTCAGAGATGCGCCGCCTCCCTCAAACACTGCGCCTGCTCGTGGGTGCTTAGTTACATGGTCTGGGCAACATGGAATGCCGTGACGGATGAGGTTTGGTCCAAGGACCTTGAAAGTGAGCCTTGCCGCCATGGCGGCACCGCAACCTTGGCAGGTGCTGCCCGGGGCATAAATCATCTCTTCCATCGGAACTTGCGCTCTCGTCATTCTTTGACTCATTTCACATTACCTCCTAAACCCATTGGGTGGGAGCTTCAGGCTTCCCACCCTTCGCTACTTTAAGGGTCTTTTCCCCAATCTTCATTATGTCGCCTACACGAACTTCCTTACCACTGAGACCTCCGATGAAGCCGATGACAGGGGTCTTCTTCTCCCCATCATACAGTGTACTCCTCATCTGATGATAGACGGGACCCCCCATGCCAGGTTGGCAACTCCGGTCGAATACTCCGATGGCACCTACATTCTTTGCGTACTCTTGGAAGTCTTTTCTCGGGAAGGGTAGGAAGCTTCTGATCTTTACAAGACCTACCTTCTTGCCCTCAGCCCAGAGATTGTCAATCGCTGCTGAGGCGGTGCCGGCGATAGTACCCATCGCAGTGATGATGCAATCTGCACCCTCGACTCTATAGGCCTCAACCATGCCGTTGCCATATGTGCGGCCAAACTTCTTCCCCCACTCGGCGAAGACCTCCTTGATAACTTTCTCACCGTTGAGGGCTGCCTCGTGATGTATTTGCCAAGGCTTCATGGGATCGCCCTCCCCCCATCCCCTTGAGAAAGTTGCGGGGTCGGCCTCGTCGGGTAGGATGCTTGGCATTGCTTTATATGGTGGAAGGAACGCGTCGACCTCTTCCTGCGCGGGAATCTCGACTGGCTCAGCCGTGTAACTTAGAACATAGCCATCGTAGCCAATTGCGACGGGTAAACGGATACGTTTGTCCTCAGCGATCTTGTAGGCCATAACCATTGTGTCGAGGATCTCCTGAGCATTTTCTACATATAGGTGGAGCCAGCCTTGCCACTGCTGTGACATGAGGTCGCTGTGGTCGGGCTGCATGCTCTTCACACCACGGTGAACGACTGCCATAACTAGAGGCAGCCTCTTAGAAGCGGTCTCCTGCATGGGGTGATGCATGTAGAGAAGGCCTGGACCGGAAGTACAGGTAAAGCTTCGTGCTCCAACAGCTTCAGCGGCCTGTGCGACGACTTGGGAACTTAGTTCACCCTCGACGTTGACGAACTCAAAATTCGGTATCTCACCGCTGGCATACATCTCCGAGAGATACTCGGTGATAGTAGTCTGCGGTGTAATTGGGAAGGCAGATGCGACCTGAACACGTGCGAGCTTACAGCCGACAGCGGTCGCCTTGTTACCGACCATTACTTCGTATGACATTTCAAATAATCCTCCTTATGCGCCCTCGACTCTTTTCATCTCTATCGCCTTGACGGGACACTCGTTTGCGCAGACACCACAGCCCTTACAGGCGTGGTTGATTAGCCCGGGTTTGTTATTAGACTTCCACTCGAAGGCAGCTTCTGGACAGAAGATCCAGCAGGTCTTACATCCGATGCATTTATCCTCGTGAACGTAGGGCGTGAAGACACGCCAGCTGCTTACATCCTTGAGTGTGCCGTAGCCACCTACGTTGAGGTCTACAGTCATTTTCGGTGCGACTCTCGTCTTAGCTGGAACCCACTGGGAAACACTCTCGTAGCTCTTCCTTACAGCGGTGATATTCATATCACCGAGCCGGCCTGGGAAATACTTCTTAATGGCTTTTTCTACGGACTCGAGCTTCACTATACCTGTCGCCTTGGCGAAGGCACCAAGCATAGCCGTGTTGGTTATGGGTCTTCCAAGAGTTTCCATTGCTATGCTGGTAGCGTTTACGGTAGCGATGTTTATGTCGCCTGCAAGATCGCTTTTATCGGGCGAGAAGGGAGCGTTAAGTAGAACTTTGCCACCTGGTTTTAGATCGTTTGCTACAGCCTGCTGAAGGCTGATCAGTGGGTCGAAGCAGATACTTAAATCCGGAGTATGAACTAGTTCCCTTTCCCTTACGCGCACTTTGTCGATGCGCACATAAGCTGTAAGAGGCGCTCCACGTCGCTCAGTGCCATACATGGGGATGGCTTGCGAAAACTGACCCTCCTCATAAGCAGCTGTGGCGATTATCCTAGAAGCGGTAACCGCACCTTGACCGCCTCTGCCGTGCAATCTTATCTCAATCACAGATACATTTCCCTCATGTGATTCGTTACATCTTTAATCAGGTTCAGTTCAAAGAGTAACGATTCCGTAACTATGCGGTGGTGAAGCATTTAAACTTTGACACAAAAAACTCCATTTGATGAAAAAAACATATTTTACATAAAAAAATTGGATTTTTATCCAATTAATTAATATGATATTTAATCATTTGATAAATTATATGATTTTAGTTTGGTTACTTATATTGGAGATTATGATTATTTTGAGTATTTATCAGATGTAGAAAATAATTGTTAGTTATTATAATTTTCCCTGTTGTTGTCTTTGATAAATAGAGAATGGTTACTAGCTTTGGATTTAGGTTTTATTCCTATAATCGTTTAAGATTTAAATTAGCGGTTGTTAATCACAGATGGACTAAGCTTGATGGCGGAGAAGGAGCAGGGTTTCCGCAAGATGCTTGAGAAAAGCATCGTTGGGAATATTCGCATAGAACACCCAGTGGTCCTTAAGGGTCAGTATGAGACCGCCTATAGTTTACTTAAAGATGCCCTCGATACTGGGATTACCCCTTGCCTTGTAGGACCTCCTGGTGTCGGGAAAAGTCTACTAGCCCGTAAGGTTGCAGAGGATACCGGTCGTAGCTTCCACGAGGTTTTCTTCGATGAGAACGTAACGCCTAGCAGACTTATAGGAAGCTTCGACCCCGCTCTTGTTGTTCGAAACGGTAGGAATATCACTAGTTTCGAGCCAGGCCCACTCATTCGAGCTATGGTGGAGGGTGGGCTCTTTGTTGCTCATGAACTTAATCGCGCTACAGAGTTTTGCCAGAACAGTTTAATCAGCCCGTTGGAGGAGCGGCATTATCACCTCTTCCCTCTCGGATTGATAAAGGCTCAAGAGACTTTCGCTTTTGTAGCAACTCAGAACCCCATCGAGACCTCTGGAACATATAGGTTAAGCAGGGTGCTAGTAGATCGTATAGGCTGCTGGATTAGGCTCACTTATCCGACAAAGGAGACTGAGCTTGAAATACTCAAGGAGAATACTCCTGCATTCACACTCCCAGTTAGTGCACTTGATAAGATCTACGAGATTGTTAAGGCAACGAGGGAGAACTCTGTACTTGAGATCCCTGCTTCGCCTCGATCTGGGATCTATCTTACAAGGTTAGTAAACAAGTATATTGATAGGTTCGAGACGGAGGACGCAGCCATCAGGTTCTTCGCTCCAGCAGTACTAGCCAAGGAGATGAAGGTCCGCGGTGAAGAAGGCAAGAGCGTAGGGAAAGTCGTAGATGAAATAATAGTAAGGGTACTTGGCTGAGATGTCCACCTCCTCCTTGGAATATCCATTTAATTATGCGAACTACTTCATCCCCGAGTTTATCCAACGTATGCGAAAGAACAGGGAAGTATTGGAAAAACCAAGCCCCCGACAAAGCATTAACATCGGTAAGATCCTTCTACCTGGCTACATGAGGAATGGCTGTCTTAAGTTTGAGGACCTACTCAGAGCGGCCATCATAACAAGTCAAGTTGAAAACCAGAAAATAGCAGAGAAAACAGCTCTCGATATCCTAACTAATGTTAACGAGTACGAAGAAGAGCTCGAAGAGGACGAGGAAAAAGATCAGCTTCTAAGCCTCCTCAGCAAGAAGACCCAAGAAGTATATGTCACTCCTCATGGCAAGGGACTCGAACAGAATATCGTCAATGACAACCCCAGTATAACTGGCCCTGACCAGTTCACGAAGTACAAAAACAAACCAGATATAGGTGTTGGCCCAGGCGAAGATAGAATACTAAAGTTCGGCGTCAAAATATACAAAGAAGAACGCAATGAAAAAATGCGTAAGCTCCTTGCATATCTATTAAAAGAAAAACTGATGAAGCTTGGACGTGAACTCGAGCGAAAGGATGACTGGAGCAGAACCTCCTCGATTCGCCCATTTCAATCAGGTGAGGACACCGATTCGATAGACGAGGATAGAAGCCTTGAAAATATTCTAGATCTCAGCCGAAAGCTCGAAGAGATTCGACCCGACGATTTCATGATGCTCAAGCGTAAGAAGAGGAATAGAAACATTGTTTACATACAAGATATCAGCAACACGATGTTCTACGACTTCGAAGGCATTAACTCTGTAAACTACAGCATTCTAAGCTTAATTCCATTAATGTGGGGACTTCGTAATGATAAATGGGGGCTCATACTTTATGAGAGTAACAGCCACATCATCAAGGATCTTACAGAAGAAATTGATATGGAGCCAGTCCTTGAGCAGCTTCTAGACATGATGACGATGACTACGACTCAGATGGAATTTCGGTTTAGAGGTACTATTGACGGCTCCACTTGGGGTGGAACTATACCGAATAAAAGCATCAATTGGGCCTATAACCAGCTTTCTGAGGCATCTGAGAAAAGCGATAGAATCTGTTTTTACTTCAGTGATTTCGTCCTAACCGATCCTGAAAATGAAAACGAGGAGAATCGAAAGAATTACATTGTTATTGAGAAAATGCTTAATGACGGAATAAGGGTTTTCGCGGGAATCAGCCCATTGGCAAATCGTGAAATTTTCCGTCCTTACACCGTCTCTACAATATCTAGACTTCAGAAACTTGGTGTACCCATGGCTGAGACTTATATTCCAAGTGATTTCTTAGAAAAAGCGCAAACGTTCCTTGATGACATTTAGTAATAAATTCTCGCTTTATTTGAGAATGATTCTTTCTTATGCGACAAGAAACAAGCCGATTATTACTCTCTCTTAATGTAAACAACTAATTAATTTTCTTTATTTGTTAAAGAGTTATCATCATATTACAAGGAAATGATAATTCAGATGGTAGAAAATGCGAGCCCATTATCTAAAAAAATACTAATCCTCCAAATTGACCAATTCGCATACCTAATTTAGAATCTTTTTTAATTATATGAATCTTAATGCCGAGATTTCTACATAACTGCTGAGCACTTTGAAGCCATCTGTTTTTAATATTCGATCTAAGAAAATCATCCGTCATAAATATTCGATTGATTTTGACCTCCATTTTGAGACTTTTATATAATTCCTCTATTGTATAGAACATCTGATCATTACGTACACCTTCTTCAAACACTTTTAATAATTCTGATGATTCAATTATTTGTGTCATCATTAATGCTTCTTTAAATCTTTTACTTTTTACTAAGCTCGCCACCTCATTAGGTGTTACTCCCTCGTCTTCTATATAGGTTAAAGTTATTTCATAATTAAACACCCATTTATGATGTTTTTTTATATGATTTTTAAAATTCTCTATTAAACTCCTTTTCTTAGAAACGATAATTATACAGGTAATACCTTCATTCAATACTGTGCGAATAACGTCTACAATGGATTCATAGTTATTATAAGTTGTCTTCTCTTCCTTATTGTTTTCAAAATGTATGTTTAAATAAAGTCTAACGGTTTCGCTGTAAATTCTCCAGATTGCTGTCTGATCTTCTTTGAGGCCAATCA
The DNA here is from genome assembly GCA_964537625.1 of uncultured Candidatus Bathyarchaeia archaeon. Taxonomy (GTDB): domain Archaea; phylum Thermoproteota; class Bathyarchaeia; order TCS64; family TCS64; genus UBA8941. The sequence continues at coordinate 25,948 of CAZIAF010000002.1, read as the reverse complement.
ACACAGCGGTCGGGTATCCGCGTCTTCGCGGGTGTTTCTCCCTCATCAATCCAATATTATCTTTACAGACTTTTTTATCCATCGTATGATATTATTAATTTTGGAATCGGGCTTGTTCGCAGATACAGTTTTAATTAATGGTAAGATAGTTACCATTGATGAATCAGAAACAGTCGCTGAAGCCATTGCGGTGAAATGGGGAAGAATAATCGCAGTCGGATCTAGTAATAAGATGGAGGAGCTTATAAACGAGGAAACCAAGGTTTTTGACCTAAAAGGTAGAACGGTAATTCCTGGTTTTATTGATTCCCACTCTCACATGGCTTCTGTAGGCGGTCAGAGAATGATCTTCGTCGATCTAAGTGAAGAAGCAGGGGTTAAATCGATAGGTGATCTAGTTAATAGGCTTCGAGCGAAAGCCGAAGAGACACCTCCCGGAGGCTGGGTTTTCGGTTATCAGGAAGATGACTCAAAGCTTGCTGAGAAACGGCACCCCACCCGATGGGATCTAGACTTGGTCACGACTAATCACCCCCTTATTATATCGACAGTCGGCGGCCATTTTTCTATAGTTAATTCCAAAGCATTTGAAATAGCCAAAGTCCATAAGAATGATCCTGACCCAGTAGGTGGAAAATTCGATAGAGCTGCCACATCAGGCGAGATGACCGGAGGACTACACGAGACAGCAATCGACCTCGTGAAGCCTTTGGGGGTCGATGATCCGACAGAAGAACAGTCCTACGAGGGAGCAAAGCTGATTCTCAAAGAGTGTGCTGCAGTAGGATTGACATGCGTTTACGATATGGTCGAAAGACCCCAGATAAAAGCATACATCGATCTCAAGAATAGGAATGAACTGCCAATAAGAGTTAGGATGGATGCTTCCATTCAGCTCTTCAGCGACCTCAACAAGACCGGAATAATCCAAGGGCTTGGTGACGATTGGCTTAAATTATGTGGTCTCAAATTCTTTTTCGACGGTGCCATCTCTGCTAGGACTGCTGCAGTAACAGAAGAATATCTTAACAAACCTGGTTTCTATGGTGTTATGGCTACGACTCGCGAGATTGCCCACAAAACGATAATGGATGCCTATGCCATGGGGTATCGGATGTCTGCCCACGCAAATGGGGATAGAGCTATCGAAATGTATCTCGATATAATGGAGGAGGTTCAGTCTAAGTATCCACGAGCCGATGCGAGGAACAGAGACATTCACTGTACAGTCGTAACCAAAGCGATTGTGGACCGGATCAAGAGGCTTAGAATACTCCCAACAATTTTTGGCCCCTATCCTTACTACCATGGGGATAAACTAATACCAGCATTTGGCGAAGCTCGTTTGGAACGAATGTTTGCAGCTCGTTGGTTTCTCGATGCTGATGTTAAACTTGCGGCACACTCAGATCACCCATGTGCTCCATACCCTCCACTTATGGCACTTCACGCCTTAGTTAACAGGAAGACCAGATCAGGTAAGCCCCTAGGACTCAATCAAAGGATCACGGTAATGGAAGCCCTACGCCTATACACTATCAACTCTGCATATCAGTCCTTTGATGAAGATAAACTAGGATCGATCGAGGTAGGGAAACTCGCTGATGTTGTTGTTTTGGGCAAGGACTTACTCACTGTTTCCACTAACGAGATTAAAGATATTCCCGTTGATATGACGATTATTGACGGAAAAGTGATTTATCGAAGGAATGGAGCCTAACCTAGTCTCTTGGCTTGAAACCCGTTAATCGCTTGTGATTTCCACTGAAGATTTGTTCGATGCCCTCGTCGTTAACGAGGCCGTCTTTCTTTAAACTCTGGAGCACGTTGAACTGGTCTTCGAGGATATTGTATCGGAAACCACGAGGAAAGAATGTGGAGTCAGTACCGAACAATATCTTATTGGGGCCACCGGCGCGGAGGGCGTGTCTGAAAACGGCTTTAAGGTCAAGGTCATATGGAAGATATTTCATCCAAATGTTGCTACCGCTACTGTCCATATAGACATTGTCTGCTTGGTACTGCATTAGAAGTAACTCCCTGAACCACCCTGCCCCAAAATGGGCGATCATGAAGTTGAGATCCGGAAAGTCATGGGCGGGAATTTGGATGTCGATAGGATTACCACTCCTTAAGTCGGCTTCATTACCGATTGAGACACCAAAGTGACATATGATGAGCATCTTATGCTTCAACGCCTCCTCGTAAATGGGATATAACTGCTCGCTGTAGACATGAATACCTCGCCAACTTGACGGATAGAGCTTAATCCCGTAGAAGCCATCAACTGCTGCTTTCTTAATTTTAGTGACTGCCTCGGGGTCGGTAGGCTGTACATTGAGGTAGCCAAGAAAATATCCAGGGAACAGTTTTCTGGCTATCATGAACTCGTCGTAGGTCTCGGGACCAATCATGAAGCCAACGCTGCTGACCCCATACCTGTCGAGTTCGTTTGTCCACCTCTGTCCAGCATTGAAATTCTCGTCTGGGAACTCAATGTTCTTCATATCTGTGCGGGTCTTTGTACGGTTCGTAAAACTGGACATACTGCGTCCCCGCTGGACCCAAGCTCTCATCGAGTCCGCGGTCATGAAGTGAGCATGAGCGTCAATTACCTCTATTCCTAACGTTGACTTCATTTTTTTTCCTCTAATTGAATGAAGTTAATTCGAGATGCCTCGATAAGAATGTTCCTTGATGTACGCTGTTAAGGCGCTTAATTTTATTATGGCAGTCTTAAAGGCATTTTAATGTTGTTGGTGCGACCGCCGGGATTTGAACCCGGGTCTCTGGCTTGGAAGGCCAAGATCCTAACCACTAGACTACAGTCGCTTAGTGGAGAGAGTTGAAGGACTCGTTAAAATGTTTAGCCCTCAATAGGGATTAGGATCTCGGTTGTCCAGTGCTCCTGAGCGTCCTCGTCGATGAAGCTACCGGTACTTAGCCCGTAAGTGTCTGGCTGATATACAGCCTCCATGCTGCATAAGCTATTACTGGTTGGCGTGAGACCTCTCTCCTTAATGTATTTCCTCAGCTCCTCGTAGTAGTGCTCGATTGGGTATCTTGTTCCTGAGAAGACAATGAAGCCCGCTCGCATTTCTGGAAGTACTTTAGTATTAAGACCCGGCATTTCTTTATCTATAGGGACCTGGACCTCGATTCTGCAACCTTTGGTGCCTTTCGGGTCTTTGTAAACGATAATTGTGGGGTCCTTCGGCCTCGCACCCTTTTCATGCGCCTCCGCGTTTAGGAGTGCCAATGTTTCGACTTCTTTCTCCCCCGGTTTTAATTCGTAATATGCAACGAGTTCTGGGGTTAATGTTTTTACGCCTATTTTGACTATCATTATAGGAGTTACAAGTGGTCGTCGTTTAAAACCGTTTAGTCGTAGAGATTTATCGCCTTCTTCAAGCGGCTGAGGAGGACAATATTACTTTGGTACTGCTCATCGATTATGGAATAGCCTATTTCATGGGCAAGTTTTTCTGCGAAGCTCCGAATATCGGCGTGGCTTGCCATTTCACCGTAAGCGAAGCGTTGTCTGGCAAATCCAACGCTCATAGCACCCTTCGGCTCAATATATGTAGGAGATGCTGTTTCAACAAGCTTTGCATAGCCTTCGATGTTATTCATATTAAGTTTAGGAATCAAGGTTTGGCGAATAACCGTAGGGCAGCTGAAGCTTTGGATAAGTTCCAGGGTCTTTTTCATCTTCTCCCAAGACTTTGGGATCATTGGGCGACAGGTAGCCCTATAAGTTTCCTCATCGGGAGCGCAAAGACTGACGTACAGTTGGCTCGGCTCTGAGCTGAGGTCCTTTAGAACCTCTGGTGCGGTGCCGTTAGTGACTAAAAAGATAGTGCGGAATCCGCGACCCTTGAAGGCGTCGATCAGGTCGCTGAGTCGACTGTAGAGTGTCGGCTCCCCCTCGAGACTAATAGCTACATGAACGGGGTTCAACGCCTCATTCAACATCTTATCAGAGACGTTCTTGTTTCCCCCAAAACCATAAATGAGCTTCTTATGAGCCTTAAGGCATCCGTCGACGATGTCCTCTGGACCGTCTCCGTTATTTATAATACTAGTCTGATCCCAACCGACTTCGAGGGTCTCAGGGGTAGCGCGCCAGCAAAAAACGCAACTCTGGGTGCAATGACCAAGGCTCGGCGTCATCTGGAGACATCGATGGGAGGGGACACCATAAAATCTCTGTTTGTAACAGTGTTTCACCCCCATTGAGTTTAGACTCTTGCTTACCCATAGACAAGTCTTCACCGCGGAGTGGTCGCCCACTATCTTATATCGCTGCTTCGTGTAGCGGGTTGTGAGTTCTTTAGGGAGATTCATGGCGACCACGGCTATGCGATTTGGGTCTGCGGTTGCTTATGAAGTCCTCGAAAAGATACATTAAAACGCTTATTTAAGCATAAACAAACCTTATCTGTTAATATTTTTAAATTGAATTGTTTTCAGGGCTCTTGAAGGAGTCAGATTATCTTGTATTGCTCCTAATGATGATCTGCTGCTATCCATAAGATGAAGGGCTTAGATGCGCGCGCGGATGTATGAAGGAAAAATCTAGTTAACTGAGATGGTTGAGATAGCTTAAAGGCGATAAATCTTTTCGTATTTTTTTTCTAGGTAGTTGATAAAGGGTTTTACCGTCAGCTTTGTTCCCATAATATCCTTGATGAGGTCAGCTGGGTCGTAGAGGGCTCCCTTACTTTGTATATTCTCCTTCATCCAGGTCATCGCAGGTTTAATGTTGCCCTTCTTGAGTTCTTTCCTCCACTCGGGGATGTCCTTCTTGAGCTTATTTAGGAACATGCCTCCGTAGATGTTACCAAGAGCGTAACTGGGGAAGTATCCTTGGAGACCGTTCGCCCAGTGGGTATCCTGCATGACCCCTTCGGAGTCGTTCTCGATCTCTAAACCTAGGTACTTGTTGTACTTCTCATTCCAGACTTGCGGTAGATCGTCTACTGTTAGTTTACCCGAAAAAATATCTCTCTCCATCTCGAAACGAATGATTATGTGGAGGCCATAGGTAACCTCATCGGCTTCGATCCTGATCTTTGATGGGATAACCTCGTTGACTGCGAGAATAAAGTCCCGTAATTTGACTCCCCTCAGTGGATTCCCTATAATTTTTTTGAGTCGAGGTAGCATATAGGCGAGGAACTCTGGGCTTTTCCCCACCATGTTCTCGACGAAACGACTCTGGCTTTCATGGATACCGAAGCTTGCGGCGCTGCCTATTGGTTGGTACATGTACTCGCGGGGGCAGTTTTGCTCATAGAGTGCGTGACCACCTTCATGGAGAACGCTGTAGAGGCTCGAAACCCACCTGTCCTCATGGTAATGAGTCGTGATACGAACGTCGTCGTAGTAACCGGTGGAAAAAGGATGTTCGGTCTCGTCAAGGCGGCCGCCGGCATTGGCGCTCTTGGTATCATAGCCAATGAACTCCAAAGCAGCCTCGCTGATCCGGCGTTGGGTTTCGATAGGGACAAGACGCGACAGGATCGATGTGTCTGGCTTGACTCCCGAATTATTCACCTTCTTCAAAATCCCTATTAGACCCACCCTCATCTCATCGAAAACTGCGGTGATCATTTCCGTAGTCATGTTGGGCTCAAATCCGTCAATGAGCGCGTCATACGGCGTCTTTACACCCTTTACTTTCATGAGAATATCCGCTGCCCTTTGGCGGAGCTCAATCATCTTATTCAGCTCCGGTTTAAACATGTTATAATCCTTGGCAGCCTTAGCCTTCTTCCAAACTCCGACACCGATAGTTTGCTGCTTCGCTGTTTCGAAGACAAGATCCTCTGGAAGCTTTGTAGCCTCGTCGAAAGCCCTTCTCACGAGATGGACATTCCTCTTATGAGGTGAGGTTAAGCCATTAAATTCGGGAGCTTTCTCAATGTCCTCTAGCAGCTTCCCTGTCTGGGGATCCGTTATCATCTTGTGACCCATCAGCTCGAGGAGGGCGAGCTGTTGGCTTCGGAGGTTTAAGCCCCTCGGCGGCATCTTGGTTTCCATATCCCACTGAACGATGGCAGTTGCGGATTGGAGGATCGTAAGCTCCTTCACCCTCGTAAGAAGCGTTTCATACTTCTTTTGAAACTGAGAACTCATGGTGAAATAATTCGGGGTGAGAGTTTTATGCTTTTACAAAAAAGATGCTACTTTAGGAGAAAGTCATCGAGCTGGTCTCTCGCCTTCTCACGCTTCGCTTGGAAATCGACAAGAAACTCCTTCACCCTTTTAGCCAAGCGAACCTTACAGTTACCACACATAATGGAGCCGTTCTGGCACTCCCTCTCAATGTCATTTAGTTTTACATCGTCTTCCTCGAAGAGATAGTAGTAATAAGCGTAGATGTTGCAGATCTCAGGGCGCCCCCCTAGCTCCTTTTGAAGCTTCACGGTCTCTCTGCCACCTGTAAAGGCAGAAACAACCTTCTTAGCCGCTACTTCTGGTTTGTCAGTGGTGAAAATTGCCGTCTCAGGTTGGCTGGCGCTCATCTTACCTCCTTGAGCGAGACCAGGGAGGAATTTGTTATGGATCTGCGTTGGCTTGTTGTACCCCATCTTCTCCGCTATGTCGCGGGTCATACGCCAATAGTTATCTTGGTCAATCGCGGCAGGTATCAAACAGCCGACGTTCCTCCCCTCTCTGTAACTCTGGAGGAAACACGTCATTGCTTGGAGCGCAGGATACCATGTTAATCCAATGTTATCTGAGTCGTTGAAACCGAAGACTGCTTTTACTGTGCTGAAAGTGATCCTCTTCGACACCTTAAGTCCCAACTTGTAGATGTGGCTGATGTGCTCTGTATCACTGAAGATGTGGGTCCGATCTGGATTTAAGCCGCAGGCGATAACGTCGAGAGCGTTATCGTATGAATAGCCAATAGTTTCCTCCAGCGTCAAGTCATCTCTAAGGAGGAACTTTTCGTCGTCAGTCATCTGGAAGTAAAGGTGGGCGCCATAGGCATCCTGTAAATACTTACAAAAGAACCAGGGTAGTAGGTGGCCGAGGTGGACGTGGCCAGAGGGACCTCGGCCCGTATAGAGGCCGACAGGGTGGCCTGCGTCGTACTCGTTCAGCCACCAGTCTAGGTCCCTGTGGCTGAAGAAAATGTCCCTGCGGAGTTGCACGTGCATAAACCCCGCCTGTTTGGCGATCCGCTCTTTGAGTTCCTTGGTGAGACGTTGAGTGCCAAATCGCTCGATCAGCTTATCGTAGTCGATCTCACCCGAGACTTCCCATGGCGTGACAACCATGTTACCGTTATTTTTGTCTGTACTCAATTCTTCTGCCTCCCACCGAGTATATTATATGGGGTAACCGTGTTACCTACTCGGTTTAGAAGGTTTCTAGGGTTTAGGAAGTTTACACTGTCTGTTAATCTGAAATCCAGTCCAGTTGATGCACAACCATTCCTGTCCCCACTGAGCTATGATTCGGTCTTTGTTAAAAAGATTGTTAACTATTGGAGCTCTTTTACCATGATTAAGGTATCAAGATACCTATCTTCGCGTTTGATGTCTTTCGAAATCTTGCCTATGATTTTGTATCCGGTTTTTTTATAGACGTGGATAGCGCATTTGTTCCTTTCGTAGACATCTAGTTCGATCAATTCTACTCCAAGCCTTTTAGCTTGTGCTTCAGCTTCAAGCATAAGTTCTTGGCCGATACCGGTGCCCCTGTAACCCTGGATGATAGATATTCCAAGAATGCCTACATGGCTCGAATATCCCTGCTTCTTAACGACTTCAACATGACCTATGAGCCTGCCATCAACCTCAGCTACGACGCTGACCATTCTATCTTTTTCGACGCTGGAGAGGATACGGCTAACGAAATCTATCTCTTCTTCCCTCGTCTTCTTGGTGTTGACAAGGATGTCGGCACCTTCATCGACAAGACTATTAATGAATTGGAGGAAATCATCTAGGTCACTCCATTTAAGCACTCGAAGTATAACTGTCCGGTCGTCCCTAGTGCTGAATGTACGTATGAATGTACCTTCCTTCATGCTTTTCATTGAGAGAATCGAATTGATGGTATAAAAATATGTAAGAATAGAGTTAACTTTTAAGCGAGCTCTAAAACCGCAACACTCTATTTGAAGACAGTAGATAGGTCACCCTAATCGAAAAAACCCTTATTTACCATACCTGTTAATGATAATCTATATAATCCATAACTTCTATTTAGATCAGGTAAAATAACCCCAACAATATATTTTTTAATTCAAAACAACAGAGGTTGTATGATGACAAAGAAGACTGAATCCGAGGAGCTTAGGAAGATACAGGTCACAGGTGGTTCGACCTATATCATCTCCCTCCCAAAGACCTGGGTGGATCAGATTGGGCTCAAACGGGGGAGCCTCGTAAGCATAATACAAGGAGACGACCTCAGCCTACACATCCAACCAAAACTTGCAGTGCAGACAGATAAGACGAAAAAGGTGATCATCACGGTCACAGATGAAGACACACCGGATAGCGTTGTACGCCGCCTAGTCAGCTCGTACTTAATTGGTTATAACATCATCCAACTGCGGAGCACCCAGAAGAGGCTCGACTCCAACATCAGGCTGGCCATCAAAGACTTTGTTAGGAAAAAGTTTGTCGGTACCGAAATACTTAGTGACCTGCCTAATGACCTCACGCTTCAGATCCTTCTTAGCTATGCAGAACTCTCGGTAAAGGATGCCTTGCGAAGGATGTCAATAATCGCCGCCTCGATGCACCGGGATGCTGTTCAAACTTTAAACATTGATAACCCACGCTTGGCCAAAGAGATCATAGGGATGGACGATGAGGTCGATAGATTCGGCTTCTATGTAATCCGGTTGCTAAAAGTAGCTGTTATGGACGCTTATGTTTTAAGGGAAAGTGGTATTGCAACACCCCGGCAATGTCTCGGTTACAGACTTATTACCAAGTCGGTTGAACGTATGGCCGACCACGCCGTCAATATCGCTCAGAACAGGCTTGCACTACATCTCGTTCCCATCAACGACGAGATTCTTAAAGAGCTCAACGGGATTAGCGAGTCAGCTCTAAGAGTCTTCGAGGCTGCGATGGAGGCGCTCTTCGAAGAGGATTACACGGAAGCGGACAAGGTTATGGAAGCTGCTGAGGAGACAAGAGGTATGGAGGACGAGGTCATCCATAAAATAGTGAAGTTAGCTCCCGTCGAGGACGTACCACAGTTGAGGCTTATCGTCGAGAGCATCATGCGGACCTCCGAGTATGGCTCAGATATCGCTGAGACGGTCCTAAACATGACTGTTAAGGACGCAATCACAGAGGCGTAGCTCCCCACATCATTTTTAAGTCTAGCCGTCCCCCGCTTCTTACGACTCCGGGATCGTAGTCTAGCTTGGTATGATACGCGGTTCGGGACCGCGTGGCCTCCGGTTCAAATCCGGACGATCCCACCACCTTAAACTTCTGAATTTAATTTTTCTTAAATCGCGCAAGTGTTATACCTGCTTTAAATCGTCCCATAACCTGATAGTTATGATTCTTCTACCCGATGAAGATAGGGAACTTCTGAGGACTTTAGAGGCCGAGGTTTCTACGGAGTTGATGCAGAGGAACTTTAACGAGCTTATGGCCTATCCGCCTCTTCACTCAGGGAGTTCCGAGGAGGAGGAGGCCATTCAGTTCTTGAAGCGGAAGCTAGAAGGGTATGGCTTGCAACCGAAAGTGATCCGTTATGAAGCGTATATCACAGACCCGAAGACCGCTCAAATCATCATCACAGCCCCACTGCGGATGGAGATTCAAACCACCCCTTACAGACAGGCTGGCTCGACAACATCCGATGGCTTCGATGCTGATGTTATTTACGTTCCCCCCGAAATGATTGGCTACCAAGAATGCTATGGTAAGATAGTGCTCTGTGAACAAAAGACTAGTGGCGATTGGATGGGTATCCAAGGGGAGCTGCTTCGGAAGCTACAGGAGATGGGCGTTGCGGGCCTCATCGTAATCGAACAGGACGACTACGTGCCGACGGTCTGCCACCAGAGAGCCGACTTCTCGGTCTCAGGCAACCCAACAACGGACAACCTCCACCTCATACCCACTATACCTGCCATCCTCCATGTCTCCAATAGAGACGGGGCGAAGCTTCGGAAAATAGCTCAGACGAGTAGGATGAGGGCACACCTTGTCTCCGTCGCTGAAACTAAGTGGAAAACCCTCCCACTCCTCGTTGCCGAGATCAAGGGCGTGAAGGAACCAGACAAGTTCATTCTCGTCAACGGCCACGTCGACACGCCCCCCTTCAGTCAAGGAGCCACTGATAATATCAGCGGTGACACCGCTATCCTTGAGGTTGCCCGCATCCTCAACAAGCACAAGGATAGACTCCGTCGGAGTGTCAGAATCGCGTATTGGACCGGACATGAGATAGGGAAGTACGCTGGCTCAACCTGGTATAATGATGCATACTGGCGAGAACTTCGATACAATTGCATCGCCAGCTTCAATATCGACTCACCAGGCGTCAATGGTGCAACAACGGTCCGTGAGGCTCCCTACAGCGAGTTATTAGACGCAATACTTGAGAGTGTAAAGGAGGCAACCGGTATCTCTATAGAGCATTACCGGTGGCCAACCCGTGCTGGGGATGGCAGTTTCTGGGGAACCGGTCTCCCTCATATCGCTGTTACAACAAGCCGTCCCAAGGAGACTTATGACCCTCATGTCAATTACTCAGGCGGGGGTTGGTGGTGGCACACTCCCTACGAGACCCATGACAAGATGGATGTCAACATCCTCGCAACCGACGTCAAGATAGAACTCAATCTTATCTGGCGACTCGCTAATTGCCCGGTGATCCCCTACAACTACATCAAATACGCAGATAGAATGGTCACGATTTTAGAGGATATGCAAATAAAATCCGAGAAGATCCGGGGGTATTACAACATTTACGATCTCATTGAGGAGGTTAAAGGGTTCCGTTTGTTATCTGAGAAGCTCGAAACCTCGGCTAAGAAGGTTGCTAAGGAGAGGGATACCGTGAAGGAGAAGAGGCTGAATGACTGTCTAATTTGGGTTGGGCGATACATCAACCCGATTGCCCATAGTGACGCTGATATTGCCGGCCAGGTATCCATGGAGACCTTTGGCGCTCAACCTTTTCCCCGGATCAGCCAAATTGTAGACCTTTCCCAGATGACTCTCCATCAATCACCAGAATTCAAATTCCTTTATACAAAACTGGTTAGAGAGAGAAATTTAGTTATGGACGGCTTCTATCAGGCGAATGCTCTTATTAGGGCGACACTGGAAACACTGACCTCTTAGGGTGAATTCGTGCTCAGCTATCCTCTTCCGTTCAGAGTCGGTCTTCTCGTGACTGAGAGATGCACTGCTAGCTGCGCCCATTGCTGGTTCGATTGTAATTCGGAGATTGGCGCTACTATGGAAAGAAGCGATGCTATAAACTACATAAACAAAGCTCTTAGAACAAGCTCAATTGAATGGATAAGCCTAACGGGTGGTGAACCGATGCTATTTCCCAACCTCATTGAGGAACTCATCGCTTACGCCTCGGAAAATGGAATGAAAACAGAATTAGTCACCAACTGCTTCTGGGCTGATTCACCCCTTAATGCTGAAAGGTCGCTGAGGCGACTCCAAGACGCAGGGTTAGATGTTCTTAATTTCAGCGCAGATGATTTCCATCAAACTAATATACCATTCGAAAGGGTGAGGAACTGTTATGTAGCTGGGAAAAAGCTCAGCGTCAAGATGGTAGTCATGACCTCTGTTAGCAAGTCGAGCAACCTGAGACTTGCGGGTATCTCACGTCTCTTAGGGGAGAATATACCGCCTCCAGGTATTTTAGATACCGCACCCCATGCAGCTATAGGGATCGAGTCAGGGTTCACACCCATTGGTAGAGGAGCCAAGATTCCGAAAGAGGACTGGTTACACGACGATTCTCCTGAGTTCGGTGGATGCAACTCTATACTAAGTGACCTTGGTGTTCGACCAAATGGAGACCTATTACCTTGTTGCTCCGCCCCAGCTACGCTACCTGCGCTTCATTTAGGATCCCTAGACGACGCTGAGTTTATGAATTTACTCTCAGACGCTTGGAAGCGGGAAGTTTTTAGGACTCTAAGAAACCGAGGGCCCGCTGGATTGGTTGGCAATTTGGACACATCGAAATATGTTAACCGGTGCCATCTCTGCTATGAAGTAGTAAAGGATCTTTAGGAGCTGTTCCGCTCCCTGAGGAAACCGACTTGGCCGAGATAGGTGCCGTCGAGTAAGAAGACCTCGAAGTTTTCGGTGTTTATCGCATTCTTTCTAAGCATAGGACCTAGGAGGCTCTGCGGTGCCTCGCCGTTAACAGGTAGGCCCCCGAGGAGGTCATTGAACGTGGGCACAAGTATCATCTCCGGTTTTCCTATCTTCGCCTTGTACTGGTAATTGAAAGCAGCAACGGGGTCTCCCTCATATTTTACTTCGTCTTGCTCAAGGTAGGCTTTCGCCAGCTTCACTGGCTCCGTGACTCCTTTCACCCAGGCGCGTTGCGTCATTCTGATACCGAGCGGGGTCTTGAGAAGAACTGTAGGATGGTTGTGGCCGACGACCATTAGATTTGACTCAAAAGCCCTGGGACTTGGCCAGGAGTGACCATGAAAAATAGCTACCTTGTAGTCGTCGCCGAGGATGATACCCTTCGAGCCATGTATCTCCACTCCTCGGGGGGTGAGATTCTGGATGTTGCCGTCGTGATTACCCCTAGTCACATCTATTCTCGGAACCTCCGTCAAGAGAACCTCGAAAAGGGTGGGGAGCTCTCGCTTCTCTTGGAAGCTAGTGACAGGAACATTATGTTTTACATCTCCGGCGATCACAAGTCTGTCGGGTTTATGCTCTTTGATGAGTGCAAGAAGTTCTGACTGAATCCTCTCCGTTTGGTAGGGAATATTTACGCCTGCCCTGCTCAACTCGTATTCAAGGCCTATATGTAGGTCTGCAACAATTAGTATCCGCTCTCCGATCTCCGCTAGGAGTGCAGGCATCGGGGTCAACAAACGGATCAAGGCTTCAAACAACCTTCTCACTCCAGATTTAAACCGATTTCTCTCCGCAACTGTGAAAACAGGGAGGGGCTTCTCTAATGTGAGTTTCTTGGTAATGGAAGAGCGGCTGATCCTTGAGAGAGTCCTAGACGAGGCTCGCACCGAGAAGCAGCTCAGCCGAACTAACTGGGAACGCCTACGTACAATCTTCAGAGATCGATTCGACAGAGCTTGGAGGCTTGTCCAAGAGCAGCGTGTCAAACGTTATACGTTTCATCCCTCCGGGAGGGTCGTTTGGGTCGTTGTCGGCCAGGGTGGAGAGTATCAGGTCTACCCGGAGGCGGGCTACTGCGGCTGTGACGATTTTTTCTTCCGCGTTGTCGACGGAGAAACCGGTCTATGTTATCACTTACTCGGACAGAGACTCGCCGAAGCCCTTGATGGCTACGATCAAGTTGATGAGGATGACGAAGCTCATAGACTCCTCACCTCGGAGTGGCGAGCTCAAATTCGCATCGAGGAGAATTAAACCTATATACCTTCACCAACCACCTTTACGCGGTATGAATACCAGCGCCGTATTCGGTCTTCTTACGAATCTCTCTTGGGTGTTAGCAATGGTTTGCCTAGGACTCGGTTTCTTCTACATCCTAACTGTTAAGTCTAAAGAAAAGTCTTAGGGAAACTGTTTTACAGGTCTTCTTATTTAGGTAGAGCGTTAAACCCATGTCCGTCACAGAGGACGTCATTAAGCGGATCTTAGCCTTAAAACCCAACCTGACTCGAGAGGCTGTGGAACGGCTAATCCAAGAGGAAAAGGCGAAAGCCGCCGGGCTCCTCACCGATGAAGCCGCAGCTCACCTCGTAGCCTCCAACCTAGGAATGGATGGTGCTGGAGAACGGATCGAGGCGAAGCTCAAGATTGGTGCCCTAACATCTGGACTTAATGATGTAAGCCTAACTGGAAGAGTGCTTCACGTTTTTCCACCGCGTACATTCCAGAGAGCTGATGGACGGCAGGGAAAGGTACTTAGGATGCTCCTCGGAGACCAGACTGGTAGCGTTGCTGTCGTTTTCTGGGACGACCGGGCTGATCATGTAATAGCAAGCAAGATCACTCGGGGCAAGATCATAAGAGTGCTTCACGGCTACAGCAGAGAGCGACAAGGTACTGGAGAGATCGAGGTCAACATCGGGAACCGAGGCACTGTTTACATGGAGCCTCTCGATGCAGTCGACTCCGAGTTCCCCGGCTTCGACTCCTTCTTCAAGAACCCAGGCGAGGTCAGCTCGACTGGCTCCGTCAATGTCGAGGGGGTCGTCATGGGCAGATCCCCTGTCTCCACATTCACCCGAAAGGATGGTACCGAGGGCAAGGTCGGTAGACTCACACTCGAGGAAGGGGGAAGACAGATTACGCTCGTCCTTTGGGACGAGAAGGCCGCCGAAGTGGGGAAGCTCTCTGACGGTACAAGGATTCGAATTATTGGCGCTTCCTCCAAAGTCGGGCAGGGCGGTGGATATGAAGTACACCTTAACAGGAGTAGCGAGTTCGAAGTCGTCGAGGAAGGGGTCCTCCCTCATGAGCCTGTCTCAAAGTGGGCTAAGATCGGTGAGCTTAAGGAAGGGATGAGAGGTGTCAGCGTTGCCGGTAAAGTTACCAGCGTTGGGACGCCTCGTGAATTCATCCGGAAGGACGGTACAAAGGGTCAGGTCGCTTCCGTTGTACTCGAGGATGAAACCGGCGTCGTCAGACTCAGTCTATGGGACGATGATATCAAAGCTCTAGGCGACATGAAAGTAGGAGCGGTCATTGCCGTGGAAAACGGTTATACTCGAGCCGGCTTTGGCGGTGTCGATCTCAATAAAGGACGCCTAGGTAGCTTCAAGATCAATCCTAGGGATGTCTTTATCAAGACATTAAATGTAGAGGACAGAGTTACCGAGATAAAGGACCTTCGTGAGGGGGAAAAGAGTATCACAGTTCAGGGCCAGCTTCTAGATGATCCAATTAGCCGGGAGGTGAATACCATGCGGGGACCGACTACAGTCGTCAGCTTTCGAGTGGACGACGGTACTGGGGAGGCGCGGGTAAGCCTCTGGCGTGAGCACGGCAAAGCGGTGGAGGGTCTCTCAGCCGGTGCAAGGATCATGCTTGAGAACTGCAATATTCGAGAGCCCTTTGACGGCTTAATACAAGTAAGTTCAGGCCAGTTCACTCGTGTTATAATTCTTAAGAAATAGGTACTATTATATGCATTACCCATTTGAATAAGTTTGAGTAAAAAAAACTACTTTTTCTCTTTCTCGATTATACTAATGCTCTCGTCTAGCACATCGAGGCTTTTATCTAGAAGGTCGCGGGTGATGGGAAGAGGCGGCATGAGACGGATAACACTCTTACCGCAGTTCACTAATGCTATACCCTTTCGGAAACAGTCCATCATTACTTCCTCAGTTTCTTTGGAAGCAGGGACTTTACTCCTCTTATCCTTCACCAACTCCAGTCCACACATCAGGCCTAGACCGCGGACATCACCGATCATTGGATGGTTTTCCTTAAACTCGTTGAGCCTCTTCATGATGTGGATGCCCTGCTTCTGGGCATTCTCTAGCATCCCTTCCTCCTTTATGGCTTTGATGACGGCGGAGGCGGCGGAGCAGGCAACGGGATTACCTCCAAAGGTGGAGGCATGGCTGCCCGGCGTCCAATCCTGGAGGTCAGCTCTCGACGCCATGACACCGAGTGGTAGACCTGCGGCGATACCCTTCGCTATTGTGATGATGTCCGGCACCACATCGAAGTGCTCGATAGCGAACCACTTACCAGTTCTACCCATACCTGACTGGACTTCATCCACCGCTAGTAGTATGCCGTACTTGTCGAGGAGTTTCTTAAGCTTCTTAAAGTAGCCCTTCGGCGGGACGACGTACCCACCCTCGCCTTGGACAGCTTCGGTGATAAGCATCGCCACCTCCTCTGGTGGCAAAAACTTGCTGAATAAGTACTCTTCGATGTAGTCAACGCAGTAGTAGTCGCAGCTCGGGCACTCTAGGTGGAATGGGCACCTGTAGCAGTAGGGGTAGAAGATATGCTCGATGCCGGGAACCAGGGGGGCGAAGTAACGACGCTGTGCGGGTTTCGATGCGGTGAGGCTGACAGCGCCCATTGTACGTCCGTGGAAACTGCTTATGTAAGCAAGAATGTATTGGCGCTTGCTGTGCCAGCGAGCAAGTTTCAACGCTGCTTCGTTCGCCTCAGCCCCGCTGTTACCATAGAAGAACTTTTTCTCATGCTTCCCAGGAATGATCTCATGGAGTTGTTCCCCAAGATCAATATAATTTGAGTAGAAGAAGTCTGTGTAGCTGTAGCTTAGAAACTTGTTCACCTGATCGTGGATCGCCTTTAGGACCTTGGGGTGGCTGTGTCCTACGTTGGTTACGGCGAGACCGGCGTTCATGTCGATGAACTCGTTGCCATCGACATCGGTTACTATACAGCCTTTAGCCTCTTTGATTACGAGCGGATAGGCTCTACCGAAGGAAGGTGAGATGTATCTTTCGTCTCTGCTTACGATCTTCTTCGCCTTAGGACCTGGAGGTGTAACAACTATCTTTGGGTAACTCAACTTATTTCGCCCTCTTGTATTATCTAGTCTGTTTAAACTAGGATAAAAGGACTATAGAGTACATAAATTTTTGACATCTCTATTCCCCTGGTTAAGACTTCTTCGGGGATCCGTGTTTATGGACGCGCATCGATAGATTCAATCAGGGCATCTTTAAGAAAGACTAATCACAGGAGGAAAGCGGTCAGCGCTGCCGCGAGGAAAGTGAGAGGAATGGCGGTTAACGCCGTCACTGAAAACTTTCTGAAACTCGACTTGACCACACCCATTAACAACCCGATCCCATTAGCGCCTAATACAGGTACTGCCTCGATTTTGACCCTATTGAAGGAGACTACGGCCGGCGTTGTTTCCGCTAAATCTAATGCTCTGTCTACATAGGCAAAGAGCAAACTCTCCTCCATAGCTTCGCCGACTGGGCTGTAGCCACGGTCTGTAACGCCTATCGCATTAACTAGATGCGTATCAGATGTCAAAGCCTCAGCTTCCTGATAACCCCTCGATTTTATATGTTCGAGAAGTTTCTCACGGAATCCCTGGATCATGTTATTGCTGTCGAAGACCAGGTATGCGAACTTCGCTGATTTGTCCTCGATGACGACTGCTCCAATACCACAGGGACCTTGCCCCTCCTTAAGACCCCATTCCTTGGGTTTTACAAGAGAGAAACCAGCCTTGAAATGAGCTTGTGGGAGATTGTAAGCTATACAGAACGCATTATCAGCAGCTTCAAAGAGGTTTTTTACGTCGTTTTCGTCTAGTAGATCGAGGTGGTCAATGCAGTTGTGGGCGTCGATGACGATAGCTTCGATTCCCTGTGCTGTCGCAATCTCCCTGATTCTTTCCTTCATGATGTCAGGTATATCGTCGTGGCTCTTCGGAGATAGGGTGAGTGTGAAAAGGGCTATTTCTCCGAATATCTGGCAGGACGCCTTAGCTCCCTTAACCTCTGTTCTCACAATCGGTGTGCATATAGCTGAAGTTTTAGAAAACTGCGCTCCCTTCATGGCTCTCACAATCCTTGCCATATCGGCATTCCTAGCCATATCCCACTCGTGGTTCGAGATACCGTGGGCAACCAATGTATCGCAGCCATCTTCTAACCCTCTGGTTATCATAAGGCTTAATGCACTACTCCCAACGTTCCTAAACGGCCCCGGGTGAACATATGGCGCTACCAGTCTACCAACACAGCCGCCCGATTGGCTTGAGAAAGCGAGGGTGTCCACCTCAACGGTGCGGTTCTCCGATATCCTCATAAGAATCTCCTCTAGAGGCCCGTTTTGTTCTTCAGCCCACGCATAAATGAAAGCTCTGAATATGGAGAGTGTATCTATCTTCCCTCCGCCATATCTCATAGTACTCATAACTTCGATAACTACCATTGGGCCGAGTACGGCGAGCAAGAGAACTATTGCATCTGTGGTCGGATTTTCCCAGACGCTTGGGCGTAGAATGAAAGAAGAACACATTAAAAGAGCAGGTTGGAGACCTATCGCCAGACCAGCCACCATCGCACCCCGTATAGAGAAAACACCAAAAATTAGAATTCTCAGACAAATGAGGGCAGCTATAGCTAGTAGTATTCCTCTATCGAGGTAAACTGGTAAACCAGTTAACGCAGCTAGGAGGCTGGAGATAATCATGATAGCACCGCCGGTCATGCACCAGACAAAGGAGATTATGTTTATCCTTCGCCCTGTGAGGAGTATGTCTCCTCTATAAACGGTCCCGAGAATAAAATCCGAGGCAACCATCGGCGCTGCAAGCCCGATTATGCCAAATAGTAAACCCACCTGGGTCTTAGAAATACCATATACTAAGCTGAAACAAAGGGCTCCGACAGCTCCAAGTGCAGACACAGTGATGGCGATCATTCTGCCCCTAGAGGGAAACGTAAACAGGTATGAATAGTAGTCAATTAGTATTTTTACGGCTTCCCTGCTCTCAGCCAGACTACACCCCTACCTAGACTTCAGTCTCAAATAGGAAGCCGTTGATGGACTTTAAAAATTGACGCCTAAAAGACAAGAGTGCTGAAGAAGGTCCTCGCGATCATGACTGCGGCTATGAGCACAGCCGCGCCCACCATCACGAACTCTGGTCTGATTTTTGGGCCATTTGTTTCATCTTGGAAGAACCTCATGAGACCAGCGCTACTCTGAGGCATACCTGGTGCTTGGTCCTTCTTCTTTTTTCCACTCATATTTTATTCCACTCAGATACCATATGGCTTACTCTAAAAAGGTTACTATGGCTTCTTTTCTTGTTGGGCTCGCATGAAGTCGGTTAAACTGAATTGTTTCGAGAGCTCCTCTGGTTGGTTCTCCTGTACGAATATCTGGTTTATTTCTAACCTTACTAATTCGAGTCGGTCGATGTAATACTGGTCTAAGCCATACCTCTTCACCATTTGGATTGCAGGTTGTAGGTACTTCTCTATCCCTCCCTTATGGACGGTCATTTGTATAGGACCCCCACAACGAATGCACTTCCCGACGAGAGGGGGCCTCCTGAATTTACGGTTACATTTACTACATCTGAATGTCTGGTTGGTGAAGGCTCGGAGGTTTCCGATTATGTCTTTCATGAAGTGGCTGTTTAGTATTTTTAAAGCCACTTCTTTTGGGTTTACCGCTCTCAGTTTGGAAGCCAGCTCCAACTGGCTATCCAATTTCTCAACCATAGTGGAGAGGCTGGTGTAGGCACCGAGGTGGCTACCGAGGTTGATGTCACTGCATTCCTCGGTATAGCTATTGCCTTGGAACTGGGCCTCTGTGCCGAGGCGAGCACCTATTGTGTCGATAAGCGCGCTGTACTGGCTACTGCCTGCACCTTCAGAGCAGAGCTTGTAGAACTCGGGCGGGTAACGGTTTACAACGTCTAAATTATGTGCCTCTTTATCAACTTCACTTGGATTAAGAGTCGGTATTACGAATAGTGGCGCATCCATCTGACCGCCACTTTGCTGGGGGAGGTATGCTTTACTGAAGTTGAGAAGAGGGTCGAGGGCAAGCATAACCGCATCCTCGTCGCCATCGCAATTCCTCCTCTTTGCAGCATGCCATAGAGGATGAGCATATTGGTTCCGAACCTTCGTGAAGCCCACGAGCCTACCTGAGATTGCTGCCGACGTGTGTGGTGCAAGCCCCAGTAAGAGGCAACCGACGAGGTCCCCTCGTGTCTTAGCTTTATAGTAGGGTTCTAGACCGTAAAAGTCGTGGAGCTGGTCATCGATGAACCTTGACGCTTTTATGAGGTAATCTCCGCACTCCTCCGGGAGTATGACATCCTGAACCTTAAGCTCAAGCATTTGTTCAGGACTCTTCAACTGCTCCCCATATGTGTCATAAGTATAGCCAAGCTCTATTAGCCTCTTGATGCCTACGCCGACTTCGTTGGGTTTAAAATGGGTTAGAGGTAAGTCGGTTAGGTCATAGCGGAGGGTGCCATCCTTGAAGACGCTGAGGTCGTAACGAGCTCTCAGGATCCCCTTTCCAAGATGCTCGGGAGTACGTGTTTGGTTCATCAGGCGTTTTACACACTTTACACGGGCAGGGAGCTGACCAGTGATCATTTTACGAGCTTCTTCAAGCTCCATCTTTAAATCGACCTCGATGTTTGCATAAGAGACGATCTCGGACCTGCATTGGGGACATCTCTCCCCCTCGAAACGAAGGCCACACCGACTACAACGACGTATCTCCTCAGTAACGCCTTTGCAGTTCTGGCAGACCATTGAAGAACTGACTGCTCCACAGCTAAGGCACCGTCGTTGACTGAGCTCGACCTTTACAGTCTTCCCCTTCTCTGCCTTTAGGATATCGCGCTGAGGACCTCCCGCCTCCCCAACCGGGTATAGACTATGAACATAGGGCGCCATCCTACGCTCCTTCGCCTTTTCTGGGCGACCCATTCTAGCACCAACGAAAACTGGTGCCTTTTCCCTAACATTGAATCCCGCGAGGTCATTTACTATCTCCAGAGAGGTTTCACCTCTGATCTCGCGGTATTTCTGGACGAGATTAAGGCATCTGGCGACAACTTTCGCTTCCTCACCTAGAACGAGGCGGCCGCTTCTAACTTGGTGTGGCACCAAAGCATCCTCAAAAGCCGTTTTAATTTCCAGTATGTTCGGAAACTCATCCACCCCCGGTGTATATCCCTCAGTTAAAGCAGTGCGGAGGACGAGGAGCCTGTCCTTAGTCAAAGCAGACCAGAGGTAGTTGTATCTTGGGTGGAGAGGCACATCCATGAGGGTAAAAGCGAGAGCCTCATCCACAGAAGGTTTGTCGTTCGTGCTCGCTTTCAGGTACCTAATCCTCTCTAAGAGGAGCCCCGTGAGTTTAACCACCGTCTCCTCACCTATCCTAGCGCATGTCGCTTCTAAGTCCTGGATCCACTGGTTCTCGTCGTAACCCGTTGGGAGGAGTGTTTTATTGTTCTGAATGAAGTCTCCGACGTTGGAGAGGTAATCTCCAAGGAAGAGGATACGATCAATCTCTGGGAAGAGTTTTTCAGCATCAGCCTCGGTCTCCACGCGAAGGACAGAGCCATCCTTGAGTCGAACAACAGGAGGCTCGATGGAGTCGACTGGACATGTGGCAGCGGACTTACCTGGCAATTCGGTGCGCATCTGGACGCCTGTGACTAGGAACCTGTTCAACACAATCATTGTGGCTGGATGGACGCCAACAGCAGCAAGGCCTGTGTTCCGAGCACGACCGTATCGGAGCCTGAAGCCTCCTACGGCGCCAGGGAAGCTGAAGACGGGGCGGCCTACTATGATCTCATCCATGAATGCTGATGTAGGCTCCTTTGCTTCACCTTCTGCTTGCTTTTTTCTCCCCATCTTGAGTAACCAGTCCCAACCAGTGACACCGAGCTTGTCACAAGCGCCGTGAAGCTTCCGAGCCCTCCCAACGATACCATCGACTACCACAATGAGTGCTCCTCCTCGAAGTCTATTAGTCTCGATACCGGGGACATCTCGATAGTTACTAACCTCATAAGGGTCTGTTGAGACACCTGTGGCTTCGACAGGTATCTGGCGGAGGGCGACCTCCAAATCCTCATCACTGACGTGGTACTGGAATCTGCGAACAGATCGCTCGTAGACACGAACTTCTTCAATGAAGCGTTGGACTTGCTGCTCATTAGGCTGGAATTTCTCGAGACCGAGTCGGGTGCGTACGTAGTCAGCGACTACAAGAGTTAGGGCTTGGGCAGTACCCCCAGCGGGGCGGATGGGTCCTGCAAAATAGACGCTGAGGAACTGGGTACGATCAGGGTTCTGTTTGATGACTATCTTTGGTATACCTTCGATTGGCGCTACAGTTACCCCCTCCGTCATTATTGCGAGAGCGGTTCGTATCGCTTGATCAGCAGCTGCCTGCTTTTCCATGGAGCCGAAGCGGCCCAAGGTGATCTCCTCAGCGATTTTAAACGCCATATCCCGGCGATCCATCCCCTCCAGTTCACGCATCCGGGTAGTGAGACCTGCTGGACCAAGCATCTTTTCGACGCGTTCCGCTATGTCATGAGTAATCTGAGGCTCTGGCTCCCTTGATGCATCGAGACCTTTCTGTTTGGCTTTTGTAGCAACCTCGTACAGCTCCGCTAGTTTTTTCTCGAGTTCAGTGAAGTAAGCTCTATACTCCGAGGTCATGAGAGACTGGCTCAAATTAAGAAGGTAAATGCTTCGCCAGGATATGAGTTTAGGGGCTTCGGGTCTTTATGGCGGAGGTGATCTCAGCGATACGATCCCTGACTTTACCCTCCTCCTCGACTAGGGTACCAGTTACGATGATCTGTGCCCCCGCTATCTTGGCGGTTACTGCGGTCTTTACGTCGCGGATGCCTCCTCCAACGACTAAGGTACCTCTACAAGACTTATGTACAGCGTTGATCATTTGCGGCGTTATAGCCTGAGGAGCACCAGAGCCGGCTTCGAGGTAGATGTATCTCATTCCTAGGAGCTCTGCGGCTGAGGCGTAAGCAACAGCTAGCTCCGGCCTATCATAAGGTATAACCCGCGCGTGACCAACATAGCCTGCTGCACCTCCATAACCAATGATAATGTATCCCATTGGCATGACTTCTAGACCAAGCTTCTTTACAGTGGGGGCACCGAGGGCTTGACTGTCCATCAGATAATAGGTATTGCCGCTGTTAAGGAGGCTCATGAACCAGATGGCGTCAGCAGCGCCTGTAAGACTAGTGAGGTTGTTAGGGAAGATGATGACTGGGAGTTTGACTACAGCTTTGATCCTCTTTACCGCATCCTCCATTTCGACACCTGAGGACACGGTGCTTCCACCGACCATAATGGCTGTGGTACCCCCCGATTCAGCAGCTTTAGCGATGGAGGCACAGTCGTAACCTGATTTTTTCTCAGGGTCGAGGAGAGTCATATGAATGCAACCCTCAGTTTTAATTCTTTCTTGGATATACTGCTCTACTTTAACCAACTTTCTCAGGCGTCCCTTCTTCGTAGTATTTATCGACATAGATGCTATAGGCGTCGACGGGAGCGGTGTTGGACTCAATCTTTACACGGCCCCTTAAGCCACAGGCGCTGCATCGTAAACCAGCAATGTTGTTCTTAATATCCAATGTGACCTTTATTGAGTTCTTAGCACAATTAGGGCATAAAAAAAGATCAGGCAGCGTTCTTCTAATGATTTTCTCTTCTTTCTTCCTTCTTCTTCCCATAAGTTAACCTCTTAGCTTTTAGTATTCTGAGGGGCTTACTTAGTCTTAAGAGTGCCGGAGGTAAGCGTCTGTTGATATTTATTATGATATATTGAACTATTCACTCGACAATGTTCTGCTAT
>CAZIAF010000002.1:0-2305 GCA_964537625.1 uncultured Candidatus Bathyarchaeia archaeon | reverse complement strand
TAATTAATCCAAAGATGATTACGAATAAAGGAAAACACCAATTATCCATGTGATACATGATTAATAATTATTAATTTTTATTTATCATTATGTATTAATCATATTCGTGTATATGTTTTTCATTCTTCAGGGTCAATGTTTGGTCGATTTTCCTCATC
Organism: uncultured Candidatus Bathyarchaeia archaeon; assembly: GCA_964537625.1. Classification (GTDB taxonomy): domain Archaea; phylum Thermoproteota; class Bathyarchaeia; order TCS64; family TCS64; genus UBA8941. Next base: position 2,147 of record CAZIAF010000002.1, on the reverse strand, counting down.
ACATTTAATTTAGGCGTGATTTCGACAAGCTCATATGTGACGTTTAGCGTCTCACGCTTTAATATCACATGATTAACCTCGTTTTTATGTGTGACATCACATTCAAAAGATTTATATTATTTTCTTATCTTGATTAGTAACTTTTACTGAATAATTTTAATATGGAAAATTCTTTTAGCGGCAATTACTTTTCTTTTTGGCTACTTTTGTTCTAAATTCAAAACGCTTTAAATTCTTCACAGTTTAAAATTTAATAAACTTTATGGAAAATCATATTTAGTTTTTTTATTATTGTTTCATATACTCATAATAACTTAATTTTAAAATATTTATAGTAATAAATCTAAAAATTGTAACAATTATAGTATTAATTAGCTAATTAATATACTCGTTCTCATAACAAAATAACAAATGAAGGAAAGCGTGATATATGTTCGGCATACAAATTTGTATACAGTTGATTCGTATTTAATTAAAATGCAACTCTGGTGATCAAAATAGAATCTAATCAAAATGTCAAAAATATGATACAAAAGGCATTTCAAGACCCAATTACTGACTTATTACTTAAAAAAAGTAATTTAACGACAGCGCAGTTTGAAACACTTATGATAGACCTCTTAATTGATATAATGTCTGATGAAAAAATCCATTTCAAAGAAAAAACCTTATTTCGAATGAAAAAAGTAAGTAGGGGGTCTTTTAGCCGGACATTAGGTCAAGCCAGAGCTAATATGATATCTTCAATATTCACTATTATTTTATTTAGTTATGTCGGTATTTTTGATGTTAATCCTTTTGAGGAATATGAAAATCTGTCCGTTAAACTGAGAGAATATCTAATAGCGATTGAAAAAAGTGAACCAAATCACTCAAAAATACTTTTAAAAAGAATAGAAGAAGAGTTGCTAACCGGAATTACATCTCTTACTAAGCCAACGAGTATGAAAATTATGTGATATCACATCACATCACAGATGAAAGAGCGATACAAGATTGACCTAATGCGATGCCTCCATCTCCACAAGGTATTTTTTTATTTATTAAGACCTTCAAGTTATCGGATTCTAATTTTTTAATTATATTTGTAATTATATGTTCATTTACAGTAACCCCGCCAGAGATCGCAATGATTTTAATCCCCTCACTGTTAGCAATTTCACTTGCCATTCTAGAAAAACCATCAACTAGATATTCTTGTGCTAAAGCTGCAATTACAGATTTTTTTAACTTATTTTGGTTTATAGCAAGATAATTTATTATATTTTCTGTTTTTAATTCATAAAAACTATTTTTTATATTGATTTCTTGATCTAGAATTATTTTATTATCGATCTCTTTTTCAGCCAACGCTTCTAATCTCATTGCAGGTTCTCCTTCGTACGTTCTTTTATTTGTTAATCCTATTAGAGACGCGACTGCGTCAAGATAACGTCCTGAACTAGAAGTTCTAATTATATTTTTCATTTTTACCTGCTTTAAGATTACTTCTAACTCTTCTAAACCATTAGGTAAGGCTTTTTTTATGTGATTTTTTGTGATATCACGTATTTCTTGATCACTCATTGTCAACGCCAGAAATGAAATAAGCATTCTGTAAGGATATTGAGAACATAAATCACCACCTGGCATAGGTATCTGCTGAAGGTGTCCTACTCTTTTATATTCAGTGTAATTAGAAATCAGTATTTCACCACCCCAGATAGAGCCATCTGAGCCGTATCCTGCTCCATCAAGAGCTATTCCAACAACTTCTTCGTCAGTTTTTACTTTGTTTTCAGCACAGACGGATACTATATGAGCATGATGATGCTGTGATTTTATGATTGGTGTTTTAGTTTCATGTGATATCACTTCTGCCAGGTGTGATGTCATGTAATCTGGATGCTGGTCACAGCCAATCACATCCGGATTACATGTGATTTTAAGGAGGTCACGCATATTGTATATTGCTGATTTTTCGTATTCTACGGTCTCTAGATTATCAACATCCCCAAGATATTGAGTCTGGTAATATTTCCCATTTAGAGTCACAGCAGCTGAATTGCTTTGCTCGGTTCCAACTGTATAAGCTGTCCCTTTTTTTATTGGAATCTCGATTGGATCAGGTACGTATCCACGTGATCTTCTAATAAAGGCTGTTTTAC
>CAZIAF010000001.1:0-57976 GCA_964537625.1 uncultured Candidatus Bathyarchaeia archaeon | reverse complement strand
ACAGAGTCGACTCAAGAGCCTTAGCGGAGCTGCTGAGGCTGGACAGCTTGCCCACGAGTTACATACCACCGAGGGACATCGCCCAGATCCGGGAGAAGGTCAGGCGTAGGGCCTTCATGGTCAGGCAGGTGACGAAGCTGAAGGTGAAGATCCGAGACGTCCTCGCCGCAGAGGGAGTGAAGCCACCCACAGGCCATGGCCTCTTTACGGCCAAGGGTGTCGAGTGGCTGCGGAGCCTTAGGCTGGAGCCCGTTGACTGCTATCTTCGCCTCATCGAGCCGCTGAAGGAGGAGGTGAAGCTCGTCTCAGGGGACTTGAAGCGGAGCGCCGGGAAGGACGCGGAGGTCCAGCTGCTCATGACGATACCCGGTGTCGGCTACTACGTGGCGCTGCTGGTGAAGTCGGAGATCGGTGATGTGCGCCGCTTCGGCAGCGGTGACCACCTCGCCAGCTACGCTGGCCTGGTTCCCAGCACCAGGAGCAGCGGCGGTGTGGAGCGTCACGGTGGGATCACTCGCGAAGGATCTCGTTGGCTCAGGTGGGCTATGGTGGAGGCGGCGATGGTTCACATCAGGTATGATACTCCGGTGACACGGTTCTACCACGGCGTCGCGGAGAGGAGGGGCAGGAGGCCTGCCCTGGTGGCTGCTGCTAGGAAGCTTGTGGAGGTGTGCTTTAGCGTGCTGGTGCACGGGAGGTCTTACTTTAATCCGTTGGATGCTCAGGCATAGATGTGGTTCGCCGTGGATGCGCTGACCCCGGGTTGGTGGTCGTGCGCGCGATTGGCGACGCCTGGTGGCGGAGTGTCATCTTGCTCCTTGGGTTGGTGGGCGGATAGGCGCATGCGTGGAATTCACGGCGGCTGGGAGGTTTTAAATACCTCCTTCATATAGGCGCGCACAACGCATACATTAGCTTACTATTTGATAAAGAATCATTTTATCGATTAGAAGGGGACTTGCAGCCTGAAAGACACGTATTTCCAAAATCTTTCTTAATCCATAAAGTCGAATGGTAGTCAAATAATAAAATAAATTCTGTATCGCCCTCTGTTTCAAAACGAGTGGTACGAAAATCCGGAGGCGAATGCTTCCTGGTCTTCCGCTCCTCCCCCGTTGCCAGTTTGTTGGAATTGATGTAATTACAATGGTTGTTGCCGTTGCTGATATCCCACTTTGAAATAAGCATGCGCACGGCGTTGTCATCAACACCAACAACACTCTGACGGACATGAACGGGGAGAAGAAGAAGATGAGGGAGGTCGAGTACGCACCATGAACGAAGAATGTACCGAGAAAATGATGACCAAGAGGGACCATTTCGAGTCCCTCATGCTACGCGTTCGGGCATGACGTATCAATTACCTCCCCAGCCACCTAACCGCTTGCAAGTTTCGGTGGCTACTAAATTACCTCTGCTCATGGCCTCCGGGATTGTTTCTCCGACCACGTGAGCGCAGAGGAAAGCAGCTATGTAACTATCCCCTGCGCCGAGGGTGTCAACTACTTCGATTCTCAAGGCCTTTCTCGAATAGAGTTTTTCACCATCGAAGGAGAGACTTCCGTGTTCACCGAGAGTCATTACAACGAGCCCAGGAGTTAGTTCCTTCAGCTCCCTGATCTTTTCCTCGGGGTCGATGCCTTTATTGATAAGTTCCTTACCGCTGAAGAAGCTGTAATCGAGGTAAGGCATAGCCTCTAGTGCATTGTGGTTTAGTTGGTTGCTGAAATCACAGCTAAGCTTGGCCCGAGACTTTGCTTTGATTGCAGGGATGTGTTCCCTGCCGAAGCCCCAGACAGAGAAGTGAATAATGTCGTAATCAGTTACTCTTAGAAGCAATTTTTTAGGAAGCTCGGCGTTCTTCTGTACACCCTCGATGTAATCGGTAAAAACACGTTCCCCATCGCTGATCAAGATAGTTGTGACCGCAGTGGCTCCCGGGAGCCTGATGACTCCGGTAGTACTGAGTCCCTCCAACCTCATCTGATTGAGTAAAAAGTCGCCAGCCTCGTCGTTTCCTACAACGCCGAAGTAATCTGCTTCGACTTCGGGTATTCTGTGGGAGTATACCGCTACGTTGAGAGCATTGCCGCCGGGGAAACATCTGTCAAGCTCTTTGTAGTGGTCGATGCAATTGTCTCCGATGGCGAGGAGTCTCATTCTCCGAGTCCATTTAACCGAGGCTCCGGTCTTTTTATATGAATCGCCATCAAGCTTGATGAAGCGATGCTGGCTAAACCTCCCTAGTAAGGTTACGACCAGACCAATTATATCACTTCAGAAATAATAAGAAGGTTTTCCATGCTGGGATGGAGTTCTATCTGGTACGAATAGTTAATCTAGAGGTTCATCTTGCTCTCCGGGAGAGCTGAAAAACGAAGTATCAAATTATCCAGAACTGATCTGGAGGCGCGCTCACCTGATCTTCCATCTCTCTTTGATTCTCTTCTCAAGCTCTGCTTCTACCCCACCCTCAAAAGAGACGTGCATGAACCTCATCAGCCTCTCTTCATCTCCACCTTCCGAACCATACTCGATTGCTTGAAGAATCATGTCGAGTTTGTCGGCAGTATGGACCAATCGAGCTTCGACTGAGGTACCTTCGTTGTAATCTTTGACAATCGATGTGTATTTTTTAATTAATTCCTGAGGAAGTAGACTCATCAAGTAGCATGAGGCGTCTTGCTCCCTTTGAATCCAATCCAGTTTGACCGCCTTCTGGGTGGGTGTGAGATCGCCGATTCTAGCCTCAGCAAGATCATGTAAGAGTGCCATGCAGATTATTTTCCCAGAGTCGAACCCCTTTAGATCGGATAACAACATAGCAATGAGGGCGGTTCGGTAACAATGGTCGGCGACGGACTCAGGGTGGTCGACGCCGACTTCGACCCAACCTGTGCGAGGGATCCTCTTCAGCTTGCCAGCCTCAACGAGGAAATCGACTACCCCATCAGGGTCCATAAATAATGTTCAGATCTGAAGCTATTTGAGGAGTTTGCCAAAGAATGGGCAAACAGCTTCCACCCAAAAAACAGGACTAAAACAAGATCTACACCTCCGCACTCGCAAAAAAAGAAATCTAGGTAAGCCCGATCTTGTTGACAACATCCCAGATCGCAAGCCCCTCCCTCTCGGTGAATCCCAAAAGGTTCTCTGCGATCCAAGGCCTATCCTGACACTCACTCCTTATCGCCTCGAATAAAATCGTAGGTGTACATGGCGTCTTGATTTTCTGATCCGAGATAATTATCGCCAAGTTGTCCGCGAAAACGAGAGCCCTGTCAAGAACGGTGACCGGTTTAACTCCAGACCTATAATCGTGGGCTCTGATGGCGTGTAACCCCATCTCCAGCATTCTACCGCTAAGCATCTCCGCGGTCTTATGCCCATGCCGCTTACGATCATTCTCGGTTATATCGTCATCGAGATCATGTAGTAGGCCTACAAGACCCCACTCATTTGGTGATGCAGAGAACGTTGGGGCTAGGATCTGCATTATCTTAGACACTAGTACCGAATGCGCCAGCTTACTCGATCCATCAAGCAGCCGATAAGCCTCAGCCTCGGTGATGCTGCCCATAATCAGTAACTCTACGCTAAAGCTTAAAAGAAGGGTGGAAAACTACTCGAGGTTGCAAACTTTTTTGATTGCCGCCAGCATACCGTCGTTGTTCGGTGGACAACCAACGACGTAGTAACCCTCTTTTTCATGAGCTTTGAGGCAGGTTCCCATCACAATGGGCGTGTTCTTCAGCCCCTTAGGCACCTTCGCATTGACACCGACCACGATGATGAGGTCTCTGATCTCCCCCATGAGCCTCATTTGCTCAAGGTCGTAGACAACACTATGGATTGTACCGCGGCACGCGCTACATGCTCCATCGCTGATTACAGTGATCCCATCACCAAACTCAAGGTCAGTGGGTGGCTTCTTGAATATCCGCGCTACTTTCTCTATTTGTTCTCCGACCACCGTCAGTTTCTCTGGGTCGAAGAGGTTAAGCTTGAGCCCCTCTATAAGGTAGTCAAGTTCTTTGATCTCGAACCCCATTACCCTACTCGCAGCGAGATCGAGACTCCATAGATCCTTTGAAGCCATAATCATGTTAAGAGGCACAATGTCTCCGAAGCTTGGACCGAGTCCCTCCATAGCGTTGATGGCGTCCAATAAAGTAAGATCTACGGGAACTGCACGACTCAGATCTATCACAGCTTTCACTACACCGATCTTGTGGAAGTTTCTCTTCCACGGTTTCGGTATTACCCCCTTCAAGTTCTTAACACCTAGAGTGACCAAGAGTTGATCGTGGGTCTTCATAACCGGAAGGTTAATCCTAACATCAGCATCCATGAACGCCTTTGAGACTGGAATCTTATCAACGATCAAGTGATCAGGTACACTAATATCGACAAGCTTGTCATTGTCGACGTTGACGACCTCTGCACCCAACGCCTCAGAGACAGCCTTAATTCCGCTTTTCTCTAATGCAACATCGGTCGGTGTGAAGTAACCAGAACCTTCAACAACGAGCACCTTCTTAGCACCCGCTAGCTGGCACATCCTAATCATCGCTTCGATGACCCGCTTATCGGTTATTACACCGGGTTTCGAGACTCTGCCAGTGACTACGTTCGGTTTCAAAGCAACGACGTCGCCATTCTTTACGATGCTCTCTATGCCCCCGATCAAATCGATTGCCCCTTTCACAAGTCCAGCAACCTCTCCATCCATCGGCGTCTTTGGGCTTCTAATTATAGAGACTCTGCCCATAAACCATCAAGGGAAACGGACCTTAATAAGATAAGAAACTGTCCATAACCCACCCAGCTTAAATAGAATAGGGTAAGTCAAGTGCGTGGTATCAGCGAGAGATAGTATGCAGTTAAACCATCCAAAGTATTTAGGAGAACGTGGATAAGTTGAGCGGTACCGTAAGATTCATCGGCATCGTCGAGAAAGTCGAGGGAGATTATACAACTCTCTTAATCGACCCCGAATATATTCCAGGGATTGAGGGTCTCGACAAATTCAAGCGCATCAACATCCTTTACTGGTTCCACAAGGCGGACAACCTTGCCCAGAGAGCGATACTCAGGGTCGTGCCTCGACACCATGGCGCCACGGAAGAGCGAGGCGTCTTCGCTTCACATAGCCCGCACCGCCCCAACCCTATTGGCCTTACTACTGTAGAGCTCCTTAACATCGAAGGCAATAGGATTCTAGTGCACGGCCTAGACGCTATCGAGGGCTCACCAATTATCGACATCAAACCAGATGAGCATATCTGAGTCAGTAAATACAGTAACTATTACTCAGAAAACCCGGAACCAATTATTATATATCATAATAATATTCTAATAAGTGAGGCGTAACCCGATGGTCAAGACCACGGTATCATTAATAAAAGCCGATATTGGTAGCGTAGGCGGACACTCTGTCGTCCCGAAGCCACTGTTCAACATCGCGAACAGGATGCTCAAGGAGGCACAGAAGTCCGGCCTCATCAACAGCTTCTACGTCTTCAACGCAGGAGACGACTTAGAGCTGCTGATGACCCATTTCAAGGGTGAGAATCACCCTGATATCCATAAACTAGCGTGGGACACATTCCTCGCCGGCACGAAGAAAGCGAAGGAACTCAAGCTATACGGAGCTGGACAGGACCTTCTCAAGGATGCCTTCAGCGGTAACGTAAAGGGAATGGGCCCCGGCGTAGCTGAGATGGAGTTCGAGGAGCGTGGAAGCGATCCGGTCGTTGTCTTCGCTGCCGACAAAACAGAGCCCAGCTGCTTCAACTATCTTCTCTATCGCATCTTCGCCGACCCTAGCAACACAGCGGGGCTTGTGATCGACCCGAAGATGACTGGGGGATTCAAGTTCGAGGTCTTCGACGCTTACAAGGATAAAGCCGTCGTACTCGAATCCCCTAAAGAGCTTTACCAGTTAATCGCTCTAATCGGAGCAACGAGCCGCTATATGGTGAGTAATGTCTGGCGAAACAGTGACAGCGAAATAGTTGCCACAAGTAGCACAACGAAGCTTAGTCTCATTGCCGGTAGCTACGTTGGGAAGGACGACCCCGTTTGCCTTGTCCGCGGTAACTCCGGGTTCCCAAGCGTCGGAGAGATCATCGCTCCCTTCCAGCACACCTACCTCGTTGCTGGTTGGATGCGCGGCAGTCACTGGGGCCCATTCATGCCCGTCAGTCTCAAGGATAGCAGATGTACAGTTTTCGACGGCCCACCCCGCATCGTCTGCCTAGGAGTACAGATCAGCAACGGAAAACTCGCCGCTGACGACGAAGGCAACCCACTCATCGTCGATTTCTTCGAGGACGTCGCCTTCGACGGTGCCCGCCAAGAGGCGATCCAGATTAGCCAATTCCTTCGAAGGATGGGTGAATTCGAGCCTGCGAGATTAGGTCCAGAAGCTATGGAGTACACAACTCTCCCCCAAGTCCTTAAAGCCTTGAAAAACCGTTTCAAGCAAATGAAGTGAGCCGAGCCATCTACACTCGACTCAATTTTTTAAAAATTATCCATTATACTTTAAGCGAATACTGGAATATACGAAATATCAGTGAAGCTCAGCGTGATTAACCCTATCAGCCTGTCAACGTACTCGGCACGACAAAGGGACTAAATACGTCGCCTATTCGGGTCCTTATTCTAGTCCTTGCAGGTATAACGATTTGATTCATCATAACTAAACCCCTCCAAATTAACTGGTTACTAACAATAATGATTTATAGTTTCAACGTTGAAGTTTTTTACCAGTTTAAGAAGAGAAGGCAAAACTTCACTTTCGCCCAGCTCCTTTGACGTACCGAGTTCAGCCTTTTCCCGGTTGCCGTTGCGTGTGTGTTATTAACATCGGGTTACTTTTACTAGTCGCAGCGAACTTAGCTGTCCAAGTGAAGCCGATGCCAGAGTCAGCGCTTAAGGTGCTACTAATGTTCTATGTCGCTATGCTAATCTATACAAGCTCCATAATCCACAGCTACTTCTTCTAGCAGCCGATCAATCGAAATGTAAATACATCTTTATCGGTGGCACTAGTAAATGCGTGTAACCTTGGGGACTAGCACCTACAATGAAGCCGTTGAATGGCTATTCAAGGTACGGAGACTCGGACCGGACAGGACGTTGGAACCAATCGAACGTCTTGTCGGTTTACTTGGAAATCCGCAGAACAAATTTAGATCTATTCATGTAACAGGGACCAATGGAAAGGGAAGCACCTCCGCGATGATCGCGAGCATCCTACGCGCTGCCGGATACAGTGTCGGATTGTTCACTAGTCCACATCTCGATCGCTTCACTGAGCGCATTGTCGTCGACGATGAGGAGATATCTGAGGGCACAATCGTTAGACTAGTATCCAAGATTAGGCCTTTAATTGAAAAGCTGGATGAGGAGCCTGAACACGTACGCCCACTATTCTTCGACATAGTCACCGCATTGGCCTTCGAGTACTTCGCCGAGAGGAAAGTTGATTTTGCTGTCCTAGAGGTGGGGATGGGAGGGAGACTAGACGCCACAAACGTCATTCAACCCCTTATTTCGATTATCACAAACATCAGTCTTGAACATACCCAAGTTCTCGGAGATACAGTTCTCAAGATAGCTTACGAGAAAGCCGGTATCATAAAACCTAATAGCGTATTAGTAACCGCGACCCAGGACGACGCCGTCTACGCCCTCTTCAAGGAGACGTGTCAAAGGCTCAACACCGAGATCTATCGTGTCGGGAAAGAGATTAGCTTCAGGAAAATCAATTCGGATCTCAAGGGACAAAGTTTCATCGTTGAAGGCCTGAAGGGTGACTATACACTCTATACGCGGCTGCTCGGTGGCTTCCAATTATTCAACGCCGCCACAGCTGTTGGGACTATTGAAGCCCTAAGTCGCTATAACTTCAATGTACCAAAATCAGCTATCACCAATGGTCTCGCCCATGTAAGCTGGCCTGGTAGATTAGAGGTCATGCAGGAGTCGCCCCTTGTCGTACTTGATTCTGCGAAGGATGCAGAGGCTATGAAATCCCTAGCAGAAGCGATCAAGGACCTTCCACACAGAAGACTTAACGCAGTTGTAAGTATCAGCAGCGATAAGAATATTCCTCTGATGATTGCCTACCTCGCCTCAGTAGTTGATAGATTCATAGTCACAAGCCACACCGTCATGGGGAGAGCCGCTGAGAGGACTAGAATAGGAGCCGAGATAGAGAAGCATGGGAAACATTGGGAGTCGATTGAGAACGTGAAAGAAGCGGTAAATAAAGCCCTCCACCAATCGAGAAGAGGAGATATGGTCTTAGTAACAGGATCCGTCTTCGCTGTAGGTGAAGCGCGTCGAAAATGGGTTAAATGAGGAATAACTCAAAATTGAATTTATTCCGCTGATTATATCAGAAAAAAAATCTTTTTTTCGAAGTTCTTCTGAGTTAAGACATTTTTCGGGTCTGAATTACGCTTTCGATATTGTTTATCGAACATATCGTAACCGGGGGGGTTATAGAGAGAAGTTTTATCATACACTCCAGTACTCTATAAATCGTTTCTGGTGATTGAATGGCAAAGAATATTTGGATAGCCCGCGACTACGCCGCATGCAGCGGATGCAAAAGGTGCGAGATCGCGTGCAGCATGAAACATGAAGGCTGGATGTGGCCCGAGGCTTCCCGCGTCCGCGTCTTCATGCCGTTCCCCGGCACCGAGGTACCCCAGCTCTGCGCCCAGTGCATGGACTACCCATGTGTGGCTTCGTGTCCAGTGCAGGCACTCTCCACCGATCCATCAACGAAGGCAGTCTTAGTTGATCGGGAGAAATGCATCAGCTGCGGCGCCTGCATAAAGGCATGCCCTGGCAACATACCGATAATGCATCCAGGCGACAACAAGGCCACCATCTGCAACCTATGCAACGGCGACCCCGAATGCGTAAAGGTCTGCGCAGAGGCAGGTTACAACGCCCTCATGCTCGTTGAAGAGGGTCCCAGCGTAAATAGGAAGACCTTCAGCCGACCCGCCATCGAGGTAGCGAAGGAGCTCGCCGTCTACTTCTTCGGAGAGAAAGGAGAGGAGGTAATCTAAAATGCCAAATGGATATGCAGGCAAGTTCCTCGATGTAGACCTCACCAAGGACAGGATTAAGGAGGTAAGCTTCGATGAAAAGATACTCCAACAGTACTTCGGAGGCCGCGGCCTAGCTGCTAAGATCCTCTGGGATCGCGTAGGCAAGAAGTGGGAGAACCTCGATCCCTACGCACCCGATAGTCCTTTGATAATCCTTACCGGACCCATGACTGGCATCTACCCTGGCGGTAGGATCTGTGTCTCAGGAAAGAGCCCCGCTAGCATGGGCACTGTCGGCTCTACAGCCTCCACCGAGTTCGCCCATGAACTCCGCTGCGCAGGATATGATGGAATCATCATCTCCGGGAAATCCGAGAAGCCAATATATCTTCTCGTCACCGATGGTGAGGCTGAGATTCGCGACGCGAGCCATCTCTGGGGAACTCTCGGTGAAGAGACAATCAAGATACTTAACAAAGAGGTCGGCGAGGAGCTAAAAAAACGGAAGCCAAACGTAGGCACTTGGCGCGAGCCAGGTATGGTATACATAGGGCCCGCAGGAGAAAATCTGGTCAGGAACGCCGCAGTAATGACGAAGATCTGCCATGCAGCCGGCTATGGAGGATATGGAGCATTAATGGGCTCAAAGAAGCTAAAAGCAGTGGTTGCTAAAGGTCGCGGAAGAATACCTGCTCCGGATGCTCCGGAGGCCACAAAACTCCTCTGGAAAAAAGCTCACCAGATACTCATTAGTAAAACCGAGTTCCGCCGTTACGGAACCGGCTACCTCGGTTACACCGTCGGCGCCGACACTAGTTCCGAGCCCATCCGCAACTGGCAAACCGAATGGCATGATGAGAAGAGCTACGCTGGCCCCCGCTTCGAGCAGTTTTGGGTCAAGAAGAAATGGGCAGATTTCAACTGCACGACGAACTGCATGAAGATTAGCTGCATCAAAAACGGAAAGTGGAAAGGAGATATCACGGACTTACCCGACTACGAGCTCCAAGCCTACTGTGGCACGAACCTCGGAATATTCGAGCCGGTCGACAACATTCATATGAGCGCTCTAATCGACAATCTCGGTCACTCTGGTATCAATGGCCCCAATACAATGGGCTTCGCTGCTGAGCTTTACCAACGCAAGATACTTACAAAGAAAGATATAGGCTTTGAACTCAAGTGGGGCGATGTGGACGCCTTTTCCAAGCTGGCGTGGATGATGGCGAAGCGCGAGGGTATTGGCGACATCCTCGCCGAGGGCACATACCGCGCAGCCATCAAGATAGCTGAAATAAAGGGAAAGAAGCCCGAGGAACTCCTAAAGTATGTTGTGCACGTTAAGGGCATCGAGATCGGAGCTCATGGCACCCGCAGCGACAGGGACTACGTTCATGATGCCAGCTACGCTGGAAACGTACAGGGTGGAGATCACACCTCAACCATTGGAGACGGCTATAGCGATATGAGCGATGCCATCTTCGCAGACTCGGGTGTGTTCTGCGACTTTTGTCGCACAAACCGAGAGCTGGAGTTCGACTTCGCTAAGGCGGTCACTGGCTTCCCCATCACAGTGGAGAGCTGGAGGAAAGAAACGGGTCCGAGAATCGTTACCCTACAGAGAGCGTTACTGCTGCTTGGCGGTCCCGATATGAAGTGGGAGCCCCTTAAGGACGACGACAACCCACCCAGGTTCTACGAGCCTCTCCCGGAGGGACCATATAAAGGCAAGACTACCGACAAAAAGCTCGTCGATCAGAAGCTCCAAGCGTATTTTGAAACCCTAGGTTGGGACGAGCACGGCATCCCGATGAGGGATACCCTGAAGAGGCTTGACCTCACCGACCTTGAGTCCTTCATGAAGAAGCTCAGGTCGTAAAATCCCCATTTTTATCTCGTTAACTACTTTTTTCCATATTGGATCTTCTCAAAGTTCAGGGGAAGTCTTATCGGTTTATTAGTGGGGAACGCTCCCGGGGTTCCAGTCGAGTTCGACTTAGAGGCAACTTCCCGAAGATTACTGATTTCTGAGGCGGAGGACCCTTCGATTTGAAAGCTTGTGCTACCTCGACATATGAAACACTATACGCGAGCGGTTTTTACTAGCTCCTATATTTTTTTTCGTTCTCCCGAAATCGATGTGTTTTTTCGTACATTTCTGCCTATGAAAAGGTATTCAAGAAGCCTTTTTATCCGAATAACCTTCTAAGTCGTTCTAGTGATAACATGAGCAAACCCATCTGGATAGCCCGCGACTACGCCGCATGCAGCGGATGTAAAAGGTGCGAGATCGCGTGCAGCATGAAGCATGAGGAATGGATGTGGCCTGAGGCTTCCCGCGTCCGCGTTTTCATGCCTTTCCCCGGCGTTGAGGTGCCGCACCTCTGTGCCCAATGCAAAGACTACCCCTGTGTTAGCAGTTGCCCTACCCAAGCGTTGTCGACAGACGCTGGTATCGGCGCAGTGCTCGTAGATAGGGAAAAGTGTATAAGCTGTGGAAAATGCGTCAAAGCGTGTCCAGGTAATGTGCCTTTCCTTCATCCCGGAGACAATAAGGCGACTATCTGTAATCTATGCAACGGCGACCCAGAATGTGTTAAGGTCTGCACTGAGGCAGGATATAATGCCTTGACTCTCGTCTCGGAGGGCCCGAGTGTCCATCGAAAACTTTTCAGTAGACACCCAATCGAGACAGCAAAGGACCTCGCTGTATTCTTCTTCGGCGAGAAGGGAGAAAAGGTGATATAATATGCCCGGCGGATATGCAGGTAAGTTCCTCGACGTCGATCTCTCTAAGAAGAAGATCAAGGACACAGTATTCAACGATGAGACGCTGGAGATGTACTTCGGTGGTCGCGGCTTAGCCTCAAAGATCCTATGGGACAGAATTGGCAAGAGATGGGGAGACGTCGACGCTCTAAGTCCCGAGAATGTCTTCCTCGCTCTCACCGGGCCAATGACAGCCATCTATCCAGGTGCCAGGATCATGTGTACCGCTAAGTCCCCGTTGAGCAACGGAGTTGTAGGCTCTACCGCCTCAACCGAGTTCGCGTCCGAGCTCAAGATGGCGGGATACGACGGCGTTATTGTTACAGGGAAAGCCGATGAGCCCGTCTACATACAGATCACTGACGAGGGTGGCGAGATTAAAGGGGCGAAGCATCTCTGGGGGACAATTGGTGAGGACACAATTAGGATTCTGAACAAAGAGGTCACTACTGAACTCTCTAAGAAGAAGCCATTGATTGGCCTCTGGAAAGAGCCGGGTATGATCTACATCGGTCCAGCTGGTGAGAAAATGGTTAGAAACGCGGCTGTCATGAGTAAGCTCTGTCACGCCTGCGGCTACGGTGGCTACGGCTCTGTGATGGGAAGCAAGAACCTCAAAGCCATTGTCGCTAAAGGACGGGGCATGATCCCCAAGGTCGATGCGCCTGAGGCAGTGAAGCTGCTGCTCAAAAGAACCCATGAGCACCTTTGGACTCGAACCAATATGCGTCGCTGGGGTACCGGCTATGGTGGCTACTCCGTCGGAGCCGATACTAGTTCCGAACCCGTCCGCAACTGGCAGGAAGAATGGCACGACGAGAAGAGCATGGGCGGCCCTAAGTTCGAGAACCAGTTTTGGGTCAAGAAGAAGTGGGCGGACTTCGGTTGCACAACCAACTGTATGAAGGTGAGCTGCGTCAAAAATGGTAGATGGAAGGGAGATATCACAGATATGCCTGACTACGAGCTCCAAGCTTACTGCGGCACAAACCTAGGCATCTTCGATCCCGCCGACAATATCCACATGAGTGCATTGATCGACAACCTCGGTCATTCAGGTATCAACGGTCCAAATACAATGGCTTTCGCGGCAGAGTTATACCAACGTGGGATACTCAAGGAGTCGGACTTTGGATTCAAACCAATCTGGGGTGACGCTGAGTCAATGGATAAACTCGCCTGGCTCATCGCTAAACGTGAGAAGATCGGCGATACTCTCGCCGAGGGAACATACCGCGCAGCCATCAAGATCTCGCAGATGAAAAAGATGAAATCTGAAGAGTTACTAAAATTTGCGGTACACGTTAAAGGCATCGAGATCGGAGCTCACGGTACTCGTAGCGATGCAGACTACACTCACGACATCGCATACGCCGCTTCAGTTCAGGGAGGAGACCATACATCCACGGCTGTCGATGGTTACACCGACATGAGTGGAGCCATCTTCACAGACTCCGCCGTCTTCTGCAACTTCTGCTACTATGGCGTACCTCAGGAGCTCGTCTTCGACTTCGCTAAGGCGGTCACAGGGTTCCCAATTACTCTTGAGAGCTGGCGCCGCGTCACCGGCCCTAGGATCGTTACCCTCCAGAAGGTCTTGATGTTACTCGGCGGCCCAGATGTTACCTGGGAACCAATTAAGGACGATGACAACCCCCCTAGATTCTATGAACCGCTCCCAAGCGGCCCCTTTAAGGGTAAGATAACCGACAAAAAAATCGTTGACGAAAAACTCCAAAAGTACTTCGAAACCCTCGGCTGGGACAACAAGGGCATCCCAACGAAGGAGACCCTAAAGAAATTGGGATTAACCGAATGCGAGTCAGCTATGAAGAAGTTACGCGTCTAATCGATTTTCTCAACACTTATTTTCCTGTACATCTACTCTTTTTCTGATGAAGGTCACTGTCCGCGTCTTCGGGGACATCTCCGCCGTGATAGGTAGGAGGTACGAATTGGATCTGCCAGAATGCGCGACAATCACAACAATCGCAGCAAGGGTCGGTGAGAAGACTGGACAACGCCAAGGCTACCTCGGAGACTTCAGAGTCAGCAGCAAGGACTTATCCATCCTCGTGAATGGTAAAAGCATCGAGATGATCAACGGCATATCAACGCTCCTGAATGACGGTGACGAAGTAGTAATAATGCAGCCGACCGCAGGCGGATAAACTGCGATTGATTTTCTTACTCCTTTATCAAAACCTCAGCCTCGATCTCGACGGGGATGCTGAATGGGAGTTCAGCCATTCCCACCGCCGACCTTGCGTGCTTCCCTGCGTCCTTCCCCCAGACTTCAACGATGAGATCGCTGAATCCGTTAATTACCGCAGGTTGGTTATTGAAGCCAGGCGCGGAGTTTACCATTCCGAAAACCCGGAGCCACTTCTCAACTCGGTCTAGATCCCCTAGCTCCTGTTTCAGACTAGTGAGGATGGCGAGGCCTGTGTACCGAGCCGACTGATAAGCCTGCTCCGGAGTCACATCTGCTCCAACCTTACCAAAGGGACCCATTAGGGATCCGTTAGGTTTAGTCGGACCGTGCCCCGATACATAGGCTCGGTTACCGTGGACGCGTACAAACGGGAAGACCTGCCTGAATTCTGGTGGACCCTTTGTGGGTTCCGGAAGAGCGACTCCCAACTCGTTTAACTTCTCCTCGATCCTCAAACTTATTTCACTCACACACGATTAACCCTGCAATCGATATAAGACCACGCTCCACGATCACTCTAGCCAAAGCTATCATCGAATAAACCCCTTTAGGGTATGAAGGATATTATAACCATATTTCGATGTGCATGTTAAAGCATCTCGAAGGTGCAATCCTTATCTGTCTTTAGAAATCTCTGATATCAGGTGCATATTCCTTGAAGGGATGGACGGGACGCCTCCTACGCGTCGACCTAACGAAGGGTAAGGCGATCCATATGGAATATCCCGAGGAGCTAGCGAAGAAGTTCATCGGAGGCAGAGGCCTCGCTGTAAAGCTCCTATGGGACGAGCTTAAACCCGGTACAGACCCACTTAGCCCAGATAACATACTAATCTTCGCAGGCGGCCCCTATGCCGGGCTACCAGCCATCAATAGTGGCAAGATGGTCGTCGCAGCCAAGAGCCCCCTAACAGGGGGTTATGGTGATGGAAACCTGGGAACCATGGCTGCCCCAAACCTACGGAAAGCTGGTCTTGATGGTATCGTCTTCACCGGTAAAGCGAAGAAGCCGAGCTATCTCTGGATCAACGACGAAAATGTTGAGATTAAGAGTGCAGCCGATCTTTGGGGCCTCGACAGCTATGAGACCGAGAAGAGGCTGAAGAAAGAACACGGCGCCTCAACGGGCGCACTTATCATAGGCCAATCCGGCGAAAATCTATGTAGAATATCAACAGTTGTTTGCCAGGAGGGGCGAGCTGGTGGGCGCCCTGGCATGGGCGCTGTTATGGGAAGTAAGAACCTTAAGGCAGTCATCATCAAGGGCAGCGGAGAGATCCCTGTGGCAGACATGTCTGCCCTTATAAAGATGGGAAAAGAGGATTTTCAGGATATTCTGAAGCGCCCTAACTACAAGCACTGGAAGGCTCAAGGTACAATGGCCACGGTCGAGTGGTGTCAGGCAGCCTCAACCCTCCCGACTCGTAACTTCTCGGAGGGTGTCTTCGATCAAAGCAAGGAGATCGATGGTAATACAATGGAGGCGTCAACTGTTAAGCAACGTGGCTGCCCAAATTGCAATATGATCTGCGGTAACATCATCCTGGACACTAATGGTGAGGAGTCGGAGCTCGACTATGAGAACGTCGTAATGCTGGGTAGCAACATAGGCGTCGGCGACCTTAAGCAGGTAGGCCGCCTGAACAGGATGTGCGATATGCTAGGACTCGACACGATTAGCGCAGGTAGCGCAATCGGATTCGCCATGGAGACATCAGAAAAGAAGCTAGTCAAAGGCCTAGACCTCAAGTGGGGTGACTTTGAAGGTGCCCAAAAACTAATCGAGGATATGGCCTATATGCGTGGTCACGGCGCTCTCTTCGGAAAAGGCACGAAGGCTGCTGCCGACAAGATCGGAAAGGGTAGCAGCGACTTCGCAATGCATGTCAAGGGACTTGAGTGCAGCGCCTATGATTGTCATCTCTGTCCCGGGATGAGCCTCAGCTTCGGTACCAGCCCAATTGGCGCCCACCACAAAGACGCTTGGGTCATAAGCTGGGAGATTAGCAGTGGAACACGAGAGGAGTATGGACCAGCGAAAGCTGACAAAGTCATTGAGTTCCAGAGAATCAGGGGAGGCATGTTCGAATGTCTAGTTGCCTGCAGATTCCCATGGATCGAGCTTGGCTTCGAAGTCGACCACTACCCCAAATACATGGAAGCAGCGACCGGTCTAAAGTGGAGCCTCGACGATATGTGGGCATTAGGAGACCGTGTTTATGCTCTAATACGAGCCTTCTGGGTCCGCGAGTTCGATGGCAACTGGAGCCGCCAGATGGACTACCCACCGGAGCGTTGGTTCAAGGAGCCACTCACCGAAGGCCCCCTCGCTGGCAAGAAGCTAAACAAGGAAAAGTATGATACCCTCCTCGGATATTACTACAAAAAGAGGGGCTGGGATGATCGCGGCATACCCACTAAGGCGACGCTTAATAATCTAGGCTTAGAGAAGGAGGCGAAGGAATTCGCCAAGGTGGTCAAACTTAAATAACGCATGCTGAGTTGTACAGTAATTCTCCAGCCTCTACAATCGATTCCATAAATACCCACCCTCCCCGAGAATCTTGTTAACTGTGTAAAAAAGCTGATTTCAGCATATCTGAAAAACTGTAAAATCTTCCAGAGAAATTTGTAAAACCGTACCCTGAGCATAGCTGACTATGCTGATCCATGCATATACTCAGGGTTTTTCCTAAGCTACCCTATACGTATGGCAGCTCTCCCCTCTGTGGTGAAGAAGGAAATACCGCTTCGCGCTCACGCTCACCGCGCAGACGACGTCGCTACCACTATCCGGATCTGTGAGGAGTTTGGACTGGAGATGAGTTGGGAACATGCTACTGAGGGGCACCGAATCGCTAAGTGGCTTGCCGAGAAGAAGGTCTCCGCAGTATGGGGTCCAAGTCTGACCGCCCGTGGTAAATGGGAGATGAGAGAGCTCAGCTTCGAGGCACCAAAGGCCATTTACGACGCGGGAGTACACTTCGCTATTCAGACCTACGCAGTCGGCTCTACAATCGCATTCCTCCCAATCTGTGAAGGTCTCGCGGTTCGCGACGGATTGTCCTATGAGGAGGGTCTCAAGGCAATAACCATCGATCCTGCTGAGATCATAGGTGTCGCCAACCGAGTCGGCAGCATCGAGAAGGGAAAGGATGCTGATATCCGCATTCTCAGTGGCGACCCGCTAGAGCTGAAGACCAGGGTTGAGAAGGTCTTCATCGATGGCGAGCTCACTTGGAGTCGTTAAACCCTCTTTTTCCTTATCTTAGCTTGTTTTAACTTCGGTGTTATTGGAGACATCTCGATCTTGAAGTGGGCGAGACGGTCCAGTTGGCCGTCAAACTCATCGAGAAAGCCGGGAAGTGACAGTACAGAGACTGCGGGGACGCATCTATAGATCTCCAAGGGAGTCGCGGAAAGTGTTAAAACAATTGGCACTATAGTTGCCTTAACCCACTTCACTTTCATCCGCTCCCTCAGCGCGTCGATTTGACGGGAGAAGACTTCAACCTTCTCTAGATGAATCTCAACGATCCCCTTGGCGGTTTGGTTCCCCATCCCCTGTTCCCAGTGCTTACATTCCCCGCATATTAGGTAGGGAGTCCTCATAGCGAGGAGATCTAGTTCCCATCGTCTTCCCTCAGAGGTGAACCTAAACCGCCTTAGCACCCGAAAGCCATTCTCCTCGAAGACTTTTGCGCAGAGCTCTTCGAACTCGAGCCAGTCGAGACTCCTACTCACTGTCTCGAAGTCAACTCCAGCTGATACTGCCAGCTTAGCGATTTCCAGCCGCTGCTCTAGATCCAACTCGATCAAACCTTCGGTCACTTTGACCAGCCCTCCATCCTCAAGTTGATTCATAATGGCATCAAAGACCTCAGAGGTCATCTTAACGGATCCCTGGAGTTCCTTAACCGCTACTGCTTCGCCGTTTGTGAGACGGAGGATGCGACTGAGCAAGGCTCGCTGAGCAGCATCTAGAGACATCAAATTCCTCTCAGACTCCGCTCAAGATGAGTGTTCCGACGAAGGAGGATTATGATTCATTTTTTCCGGTTGCAGTTGCTGTTGTTGTCGCAGGTATAATAATTGTAATCTCAAAGAATCGCAAACCCCCTATTTTGAGGCTTGTATCGCGCATGATCATTCTAGTTAGTAAAAACCCTAATAGTGAGTTTTAATTTTTAAATGGAAAAAATGGATTTAATGGAAGAATCTAGGACCTTACAACTTTTTCGAGGTAGAGTTTCCGCCTGTATAGGATGCCCATGACGTCCGCGGCACGCTCCGGCGTAGTGTAGACGGGAATCCGCGCTCTCTCAAAAATCTTGCCAGATTCAGGCTCGACGTCAGCGGATGGCTCAATGACAACAACTGGCTTGTCGAACTTTTTGTAGATCGAGATGAGGTTGTTATCAATCATCTGGATTAGACCAGTGAGGGTCTCCTGGTCGACGTCAGGGAACATGGTCTTAATCATGGCAGTGCCGAGACCGATGGTAATTAGACCATCGATCTCGGGTTGCTTCAACACAATCTCCGCTGCTTGACCGAGTTTCCATACATCGAGGTTAGCGGTTAAGTCGACTGGATTCTTGGCGTTACCAAAGGTTGGGATAACTCCCTTAAGTTCCTCCTGGGTTGCAGCGCTCAGCGTGGGGATATTGAGACCATTCTCGACGAGTCTATCAGCGGTCTCAACTGCGACTCCTCCACTGTTACTTACAATACCCATATTTCGCCCCTTGGGTAGTGGACAGTAGAGGAAACCCTTGACGAAATCGAACATCTCTGCAGCGTCACCCGCACGGATAACTCCTGCTTGTTTGAACGCTGCGTCGTAGACCTTGTCGCTACCGGCGATACTTCCAGTATGACTGGCAGCGGCCTTGCTGCCGGCCTCGGTGACGCCGACCTTAATTACTACGATTGGTTTTTTCTTTGTAATCTGCTTAGCAGTCTCGAACCACCTGCGGCCTTCCTTAAGTCCCTCGATGTACATACAGATGACTTTGGTTTCTGGGTCTTCTGCGAAATGGTTACAATACTCCCAACCCTTAAGATCGGTCTCGTTACCGCTACTGACAAATTTGCTAATACCGACGCCGAGAGCATTAGCGCGGAGGAATAGCTGGAGACCATAGCCGCCACTCTGGCTGATGAAGGCAACTTCGCCTTTCTGGCTGACGAGTGGAACCATAAGCGCGCTGAACTTACTTATGCTACTGCTGACACCCATACAGTTGGGACCTACGAATCGAAACTTACCCGCAGACTTATCTTTGACCTGCTGGATTAGCTTCGTGCCTTCTTCACCGGTTTCACTGAAACCACTGGTGATTACTATAGCGCCTTTTACGCCCTTGATAGCCATCTCATCGAAAACACTCGGCACTACCTTAGCGGGGACGAGTATGACGGCGCAGTCGACCTGATCCGGAACCTCGAGGAGACTAGGATATACTTTGTATTCTAGGATATTGCCGATCTCAGCAGCTTTTAGGTTGACGGGGTAGACCTTTCCTTGGTACCCGCCTACTTTAATGGCGTTAATGAACATGTAACCCCATTTGCTCGAGTCGGACGTGGCGCCGATCAGCGCAACGCTCTTGGGGTTGAAGATTGCATTAAGTGACTCCTTCGTATCCATAGGATCAACTCTGGCGATGATTCACGTAACTCTGCTGCCCTCTGATTTAAAAAGTTGGGGAAAACTACTCTCCACGAGCCTTCTTGAGAGCCTCAGCCGCTCCATAAGATAGGAAACCGTCCGCTTCGCCAACTGTGTTGTATATGAAGCCCTTCTCTACCGCCCACTTAATGTTCCTCATATCAGAATACAACCCAGGGGCTTTCCCATACTCATCACAAACATGGAGTACAGCCTCAATCGCCCCCATGAAGCGGGGATTATCCCACAGAGGAGGAATGCCAAAGCCCATATTATTACTTAGGTCATTTGGTCCGATGAAGAGGGCATCAACACCTTCCACCGCAGCAATCTCGTCGAGGCTATCTACAGCCTTTTGGGTTTCGATCTGGACACTGATTAGGACTTCGTCGTTTGCTGTGGTACGATAGTCAGGGTCGAAGCGGCTAGCTCTACGAGGACCCCAACCTCTAACACCCTCCGGTGGATACTTGCATGCCTGTACAGCTGCCTCTGCCTCTTCTTTCGAATTAACCCAGGGAACTAGGACGCCATAAGCGCCGATATCCAGGATCCGTTTGATGATAACCGGATCGTTCCACTGTGGGCGGACGATCGGGGTGCAGTCGCTCCCGTTCATCGCCATCATCATCGTCTGCATTGTCTCGATACCAAGGGGACCGTGCTCGCCGTCGATAAGAAGCCAATCGAAGCCAGCTCTACTCAATGTCTCAGTAACATCAGGATGGCCAAGGCCGACGAAAGCGCCAATGCAGAGTTCTCCTCTTAATAACTTCTCCTTAAGGGGATTCTTCATCCTCTCACCAACCCAACTAGAGAGGGTATTGGTGATATAAAGAAGGCGGCATTCAACCTGAGAGAGTAAGTAGATCCACAATGCGACTAGGATAATTTCTCTTTATTCGGGCTTTCCCCAAATTCTCCTTAACGATAGAACGTTAAGGCTTCACGCCTCTCGCGCGAGAGCAATCTATTTAAAAAGAAACCACAACAATTACTCGAATCAGTTTAAAGGTGAAATGTATGAAGTATCTTAGCCTCGACTACTGGAAGATGGTCCAGGAGCTCGCTAATACCGATAACGAGTTCAGTATAAAGGCGAAAATGTTCGCCGCTAGTTTCGTATTCAAAGTAACGGATAACACATACCTCACACCTATCTATGCAAAATTCGCAGACGGAAAAATCACTGAGATCCGTGCTCTCAGCGAGGGGGAGAAAACCGACTTCAGTCTAGAAGGCACCTATGATGTCTGGAGTAAGGTCAACAAGGGTGAGCTTGATGGCGGCAACGCAATTATGCAACGCCAACTCCAGTTCAAAGGAAATATGAGCAACATCATCCGTTATAGTAAGAGTTTCCTCAGGCTCTTCCAGTTAATGCAGAAGATCCCAGTCGATTACTAAGCCTTTTTTCCTTTTTCCAACAAACAAAATTCTTCGAAGAGTTTAATTGGGGCTACCTCTAGAGCCAAATTTATCAAAAAACCTAGTCGTAACACACGTCGCCAATACAACAAAATGTACCGCCTCACACTCATTAACGCATAACCAAAGAACATTGACTTTGCTCTCACCGACAGGGTTTTACCGATTGTGCGCGCGCAAAGGTGCTAGCGTTTATAATAATCACGATAATTGTTTTCTAATTTCTCTTCTAGATGTCTTAAGGTATAATTTCTTACTCGCCAAACGCCAACTTTAACCGTCAGAAATCATCATTCGCTCAAGGTGAATCGATCTGTCAGACGATATCTCATCGAAGGTCCTTGAGGAATATCTAAGGGATTCACGTCAGTCAATTCGTGAAGTCGCACGGAAAATTGGTGTCTCATCCGGAACAGTTGCATCCAGACTCAAAGAGCTGGAGGACACTGGAGTCATACGTCGTTATGGGGCTCTACTCGACTATGAAAAACTCGGATTTGAACTGACTGCTATTACGGAGATCATAGTATCTGAGGGGAGGATGATTGAAGTCGGGGAGGTCATCGCTAAGATGAGCCAAGCGACTGGGGTCTATAATATCACTGGAGACAGCGACCTCATGATCATCGGGAAGTTCCGAACCCGAAAAGAACTTA
Organism: uncultured Candidatus Bathyarchaeia archaeon; assembly: GCA_964537625.1. GTDB lineage: Archaea > Thermoproteota > Bathyarchaeia > TCS64 > TCS64 > UBA8941. The sequence continues at coordinate 36,157 of CAZIAF010000001.1, read as the reverse complement.
GCGACTTTACAAAAAAGTTATTAACTGTACCCCATGTAGAGCGGACGAAGACCCACCTCGTTCTAAACACAATAAAGGAGGATTTTGGCCTCATTCCATAATCACTTACAAACGTTTACTACTGTAGGACCTCTAATTTCAACTGCTGTATTAGGGAAGCGGCTGGCGTATATGCTACACATATCGATACTCCCGTCGTAACTTGAAAAATTACTAATTCTAGATCCCCTTAAGATGAAGTAGGTGCCTCGTTTTGAAACGCGTTGAGATGCTGTATCTTTCACAAGAAGATATTCTAGACATGGATATTCCGCTTAAGGAGATTATTCTGCTTGTGGAGAAAGGCCTCAAGGAGCAAGGGTTAGGCTATGTTGAGAACCCGCCGAAGCCGGGAATACACGCGAAACCTGATAGCTTCATCCATGCGATGCCAGCGTACTACCGGAAGCTAGGGATCGGCGGTATCAAGTGGGTAAGTGGCTATCCGAGCAACAGGGAGCTGGGACTCCCTCAGATTCTAGGCGTGATGATCACAAACAACATGGAGACGGGGCTCCCAACCGCGATAATGGACTGCAGATGGATTACAGCAGTGCGAACCGCTGCAGTCTCTGCTGTCACTGCGAAGTACTGCGCCTTGAAGGACTCAAAGTCCTTCGGAGTCATTGGCTGCGGGGTTCAGGGGAGGATGAATCTGATCGCTCTCAAGGAGATCATCCCAACACTCGTTAATGTAAAGGCCTACGACATCAATCTTGAGACCTCAAAGAGATACAAGACGGACCTCGAAGGGGAGACAGGGGTCGAGATCACACCCGTCACTAGCGTCGAAGAAGCTGCTAAAAACTCAGATATCATACTCACTGCGACGCAGCGGCTTGCCAAGCCCTTAGTCAAGAACGAATGGTTCAAACCAGGGGCACTTGGAATGGGACTTGAAGCGAGCAGAGCTTGGTATGGCGATGCTATCCTGAAAGCGGATAAATTCGTCACCGACAGCTGGGACCAGACAATCCACTTCCATGAGCAGGGAGCCTTCCCAGACGGAATACCAAAGCTATATGCGGAACTCTGTGAGATCGTAGCAGGTAAGAAAAAAGGCAGGGAGAACAATAAGGAACGTATCCTCGCCATCAACATCGGCCTAGCCCTAGAAGATGTCATCGTCGCTGACTATGTCTACAGGAAAGCTGAGAAGAGAGGCTGCTACCAGAAACTTACTTTGATGGAGAGAGACTTTTAGAGCGCTTTCCCCTACCTAGTCTAATGCAATAGGAGCGCATAAAGTAAAAATTATGATTTGAGGTAGCCTTTGAGATATTTGACCATTGGTTTTCCTAGCGCCTTCTCGACTGGATCGTAGATCTCGGGATACCTGTTTCCATCGCCAACCTTGATCTTCTCTTTAGGTACCTTAACGAGGTAGACATCGTCTCCCTGCTTCAACGCGGCGCTAGTGACGGGGCTCCCCTCAGCGTCGAATGTGGTCATCAAGTCGGGGAAAGTCGCGAGTCTCTTTCCCCCACTTTCCAAGGTCATGTATTCGTTAACATAGCCAAGCTCCCAAGTTCGCTCTCCCTTAATTGTCATGAGGCCGACGTCGAAGCCTCCCTTCGCCTCGGTCTTCATATCAACTATCTTTCCCTTCTCGAGGACCTCGCCATCTAGGAACTTGACTGCCGCCTTTACAGCTGTTTCACCTTTCTTCGCCTTGTGGTAAACCTTGCCGAGGTCGATAGCCTGCTGGATGGCGCCAGGAGCACCATGCTCCAAGCACCATTCGACGGGGATCGGATCTCTTGCCATAGCAATGAGCGCTTTACAGTCCCCTGCCATGAACCTAATCTGGTTACTAGTTCTCTGCAGAGTTCCCCAGCAAATCATCTCCGACCCCTCTGTGGCGCCCGCTTTTACCGAGTGGTAGTCGATCCGGTGGATACCCATGCTTCCCATCATTGCAGTCGGGTGAGCACGACCGTCACCAGGGATGTCTACAACAGGTAGCCCAAGTGCGGCAGCAGGTATCCATCCGCCGAAGCTGTTCTGACCTCCGTTCTCAGCGGCAATGATGCCGTCGAACTCGACACCTGCCTCCCAGAGTAACTGTACGGCACGGATGAAGTGACGCGCTTTTGTAGCTCCCCTTTCAGTCGGAGCCCCCAGCGCAGCGACAGTGATAACCCTCCAATCCATAGGAGTTTCCTCAGGAGACCAGAGTTCGACTCCACCTAATTCTATCGCTAACATTCCCGCAGCTCGACCCTCCTCGGGCCAGCCTCCTCCGCCACCACCCAGAATAGTTCCACCAATTGTTAAAGCCTCGACATCTTCGACAGTGATCTTTCTAGGCATTTTTATCCAGAGTAAAATCAAATGCCTTCAGATTTAACACTTAAACTATTGATCACTTAAACGATAAGGATAGGATACTAGTTTACAGTTGACAGAGGCGTAGAGGATGATAGGAAGACGTCGATACGTCATAGTTGACGAGAGGGACAATGTAGCAACCGTCGTTGAAGCAATTGAGAAGGGAGAGGTGATAGAGACAGAAAAAGGCAGGATCACCCTTCTTAAAACAATCCCTGAGGGGCATAAATTTGCTTTAACTGAGATAATGAGAGGCGGCTACATAGTAAAATATGGTGAATGGATTGGGCGAGCCAAGACCAGGATACTTGTGGGCGACCACGTCCACGTCCATAACGTCGAGGATATCGTTGATGAGGTGAGAAAGAGATGAAAACCACTTTCATGGGCTACAGAAGATCGGATGGGAGAGCAGGTATCCGTAACTATATCGCCGTTGTACCTACGGTCCTTTGCAGTGCCTCAGTTGCTAGAAACATAGCTGAAGCAACCGGAGCTAACGTCTTCCCTCATGAGGGTGGATGCGGACAACTCGGCTCTGAGAAGGAGCACACCCTTCGGATCCTGGAAGGCGTTGTAAACCACCCCAATATAGGAGCCGTCCTCACCGTTGGCCTCGGCTGTGAACAGATCGACGCCGAAATACTGGCTAAGAAGGCAGGAGACAAACCCGCCCGCTATCTAAGGATCCACGACGAGGGGGGTAACACCAAGGCTGTTAGGATTGGGATAGCAATCATCGAGGAGTTAGAGAAGGAGGCATCATATGCGCAGAGGACACCGATAGGGATAGATGAGATCACCATCGCCACACAATGCGGAAGTAGTGATACCGGCTCAGGAATCGCCTCTAACCCGGCGGTAGGCGCTATGGCGGATAGACTTATTGCGCTTGGAGGCGCCGTTATCATAGGGGAGACAGCGGGACTTTATGGTGCCGCCGGTCTCGTAGCAAGACGCACTGCAAAGAAAGAGATCGGCGACGAGATCATCGCTATGACTGACAAGCTCGAAGAGCATTATAAACGCATGGGACACAGCCTCAGAGAAGCAAACCCAACGCCCGGTAATATTATCGGTGGTCTTACAACCCTCGTAGAGAAGAGTCTCGGAGGAGTAAGAAAGGGAGGAACCACGAGGATCAGGGGAGTTCTTGTCCCCGGGGAAAGGATCACAGGTAAGGGGCTCTGGGTTATGAACACAAGCCTTGGCATAGGTGCTTGCGCGGCTGCGGATATGCTCACCTCCGGAGCTCAGATCCTCGCCTATACTACTGGAGGAGGAAATCCCATAGGGTCTCCACTTGCTCCCGTCGTTAAGATAACTGCAACTAAGAAGACTGTTGACAAGCTAGAGGATATCATCGACTTCGACGCAAGCCCTGTCTTGCTCGGGGAAGAGACTATTCAGGAGTGTGGCAGCCGCCTCATGGAAGAGATCAACGCAGTTGTAAATGGTAAACAGGTGCAAGCCGAAAAAACTCATCAAACCGCCTTTGCCATTGGCAGAGTAGTGATATAAAAGGGATATATGGTTTAGTAACCGGGGAACCTACCCCTCTTCTCCATCTCCAGCAGCATGTTCCACTCCGCTGTAGCGTCTTTCTGGAGAAGCTCGATCTGCTCATCATTCAAGTGACGAAACCTCTGCTGTGGTTTGAGGTACTCAGCGATGGGGCGAAGCTCCTTTGGCTTGAAGTTCAGCTTGAAGTTGCCCCCCTCAATCTCCATCAGAGGCCAGGCTCCAGTCTGAACCGCTAGCTTCCCCACCTCCACTGTTTTGCTCTCAGGGAAGTACCACCCCGTAGCGCATGGTTGCTGGATGTGGAGGAAAGCTAACCCCTTCCCTGCACGGGTAATCTCTGCGGCCTTCCGGATCTTTCTCTCCAAGTCTGGGAGATAGCTGAGGCTCCCAGTCGCAATATAGGGGATTCTATGGGCGGCCATAATCATCTCCAGATTCTTCCGTCGCATCTGCTTCCCAGACCAAACCTTACCAACCGGCGTCGTCGATGTAGCACTAAAAAGAGGCGTCGAGCCACTCCTCTGGATGCCAGTATTCATGTAAGCCTCATTATCGTAGCAGAGCCAAATGAAGCTCTCACCCCTTTCAGCTGCACCGCTTAGACTCTGAAGCCCAATGTCGGCGGTGCCGCCGTCTCCGGCGAAGCTTGTGACATAGACTTTGTCCGCCTTCCCTTTTTTCCTCAGGGCGCGGAAGACCCCAGTTTCGTAGGCTGCACCCGCCGCAAAGTTTGCGAGGATCCACGGTATTTTAACGACAGTGCTATAGTTGACGCCACTACAACTCGGTGGATTGATGACAACGGTATTCTTACCAAGGATATTGAGGACATGCCGAACAATTATACTAGCCCCACAACCCGCGCAGCCATCGCTGCCGGGGAAGATGGACTCAGTCTGCTCGATTTCGACGGGGTTAGCTATCATCTGTGACTTGTGCTCAATGAACTCGACCTCCTTGTCGAGGCGTCTAGTCTTAGCGACCTGAAGGGTTTTCTTGCCCATCATATACATATCCTCGATTGGAATATCCTCACCTCCCATACCCGTGACGAAACCCTTGATGGGAACTTTCGTCTCGGTGGCATAGAGGGCACCCTTCAGATCTTGGAAAGCTCCCCCGCCACGGGTTCCGTGGAGCATCATTCTGTCGACGACGCCGATGCTCTTAACACCCTTTGTGATCAGTCGGAACTCCTCATCGGGGAAAGGTCTCATGAATCTGAGCTTAACGAGACCGATTTTCTCACCCTCGTTACGTAGTTTATCGATAGCCCTCCTTGCAGCCGTCGTCATGCTTCCCATAGTAACGAGCAGTGATTCGGCTCCATTGGTCCGGTACTCCTCGATAAGACTACCGTAGTGCCTCCCGAATGTCTCCCCAAAGCTCTTGTCGACCTCGTTGATTACTTTTCTACTGTCTTGTAGGACTTCCTCATAGAGTCGTCTGAAGGTTGTGTGGAGCGCAGGCGGAATCGTTGATGAGGGGTACTTGTCGTTGATCGTTGGGTCCACTGGGTAGGGTGCCTTGTATGGAGGCAGCCACTCGTCGACCACATGCTGCTCTGGGAGCCAGACCCTTTCCTGACTGTAGCTGAGGTAGAAACCGTCGAGGCTCATCATAGTGGGAAGTAACACGCGGTAGTCTTCAGCTATCTTGTAGAGCTGAAGGGTCATGTCAAGTACTTCCTGGTTCGTCTCCGCGAAGTGGATAAGCCAGCCTAGATTAAGTTCCGGCATTATGTCGCTGTAGTCGGGACCTAAACTCCAGTACCAGCCGAGGGTACGGTTTGCTACGCCGAGGAGGAGTGGTGTTCTGTAATTAACTGCCTGTGCGACAATCTCGTGCATGTAGCCGAGACCTTCACTACAGGTTGCGGTGAAGGTGCGGGCACCGACCATGCTTGCACCAACCGCCATCGCCATCGCGCTGTGTTCGCCATCCGCGTGTATGTACTCCGCGTCAAGTTCACCGTTAGCTACGAAGTCAGCGAGGTATTCGATTATCGTCGTTTGAGGAGTGATCGGGTAAGCGGGTATGACCTCTACCCTGGCGAGTTTTACGCCTGTAGCTAGGGCTTTGTTTCCAGGCATTACATCAAAGTCAGGCATTATTTTTTTACCTCCAATTCACGTTTCATATCAATCGCCTTCTGTGGACACTCGTTAGCGCAAACTCCGCATCCCTTGCAGAAACGCATGTCGATCTTGGGCTTCTCATGTGGTTTGGTTTGGATCGCGCCTTCGGGACAGTACGTCCCGCAGAGACTGCAGGCAATGCATTTCTCATTATCGATCTCAGGCGCAAGGACGCGCCAATTGGCGACGTACTGGCCTCCTCTGATTGTCAGGTCTGCTAGGGAAAATCCCTTTATCGAGTTCTTATCATGATTCATCTTTTTCACATCAGAAGGTCTTTACCTCGACGGTTTCGTAGCCTATCTTGGCGGCGTCCTTATTAGTGGAGGCGAGTTTGGGTGGGAACCGTTTATCTATAGCCTTGTTGATGGATTCCATCTTGAGAATACCGGTCGCCTTAGCGAAGGCTCCGAGCATCACCGTATTCGGGATGGGGCGACCAATCGTCCTCTGGGCAATTCCAGTCGCATCAATAACTGCGATCATACTGAGCTTTGTCCTGTAGAACTTGACAGCCTCAGCTGCGGACTTTGAGGTGTTGTATATCACGATGCCTCCCTCGATCAATCCCGATGTAACGTCCATAATCTCCGGCATAGGTGGGTCGAGGATCATTAGGTACTTTGGGTAATAGATCATGGACCGGGTGGCTTCCGATTCGTCACCGATCTGCGCGAAAGCAAGGACAGGAGCCCCCCTACGAGCAGAGCCGTACATTGGGAAAGCCCTGCAGAACTTTCCCTCATAGGATGCGGCTATTGCGATGAGTTCTCCAGCTGCTACTACACCTTGACCCCCTTGACCGTGGAGCCTAATTTCCTCTACCATTTTATCATCCTCATTGAGAACAAAGAGTCGAGACATGGAAACGGATAAGGCTGAAAATCGCTGCCTTAACCATCCTCGATTCTTTGAGAGTTGGATTGTAGTGGATAAAAGGTTTACTCGAGTCGAAATATACCATAATTATTCCTCGGGGGATAGGTTCCAGACTTTCTCGGGCATAGATGTAAATACATCATTCTCATTAGCGTCTTCGATTGCGTTGCTGGACTCTAGAAAGTTCTACTCAAAACTAGGCGCGACTTTTGAACCCGGTCTCATGAACCAGATACTACTACCTAAGCCGGGAGTCAAGTTGATCAGATTCACAGGTGGTAGCTATGACGTTCCTAGTCTCCCTTCAGTAGAGGTGAAGAAAATATTCGAGGAGGCTTCACCTCAGGCTTGGGCCGAGATGCTCCAGTATGGTGGTACAAACGGTATGCCTAGCCTGCTAAAGGAGCTCTCCACTTTCATGGCGGGTCACAAGATCAAAGCCGATCCTTCGAAAGAGATCATCGTCACCACTGGAAGCCAAGAGGCAATCGATCTCGTTACCCGTGTCTTCATTGACAAGGGTGATATAATCCTCGTTGGTGCACCAACATACCTCCAAGCGCTCTCAGCCTTTAAACAGAGGAGCCCAAGATTTGTTGATGTTCCAATCGACTTCGACGGAATGGATATAGACGCACTTGAAGAAAAAATAAAGAAGCTTAAAACCGCTGGAAAGAATGCGAAGATGCTCTATATTATCCCAAGCTTCCAGAATCCGGACAGCAGTCTAATGACGATGGAGCGGAGGATGCAGATACTAGAAATCGCCGAAAGACATGACTTCATCATTTTCGAAGACAATCCCTACGGCTACATCAGCTTCGAGGGTCCAATGCCGACGCCCCTCGCAGGATTAGACAAGTCTGGCAGGGTCATGTACACAAGTACCTTCAGCAAAATTGTTTCACCAGGAATGAGGATCGGTTGGATCACTGGTAATCACGAACTCATAAGTCATATGAGCGAAGCGAAGGGAAATATCAGCATCTGCAACGATGGCCTCAGTCAGTACGCTGCAGCTGAACTCTTTAGACGCGGACATGTAGAGAAACAGATCCCAAAGGTAACAAAGGTCTACAGAAAGAAGAGGGATGTAATGCTAGAGGCAATGGAAACGAGCTTCCCCAGGAAAGCGAAGTGGAACGAACCGAAGGGCGGGCTTTTCCTCTGGGTTAAGTTCCCAAGGGACTTCAATACTGATGAAGTGTTGAAGGATGCCGTCGCTAAAGGCATCGCCTACGTCCCTGGGAGCCCCTTCTTCACAAAGCCGATCCACAACTACATGCGTCTCAACTATAGTCTACCTTCAGAGGAAGAAATCGTTAGCGGGATTCAGGTGTTGGGTAAGTTATTAAAAGAGAAACTCCAGTAACTTCGCTTGTAAACTTCGTTTTCAATAAATGTGCTTTTTTTTATTATTTACACATGGAATTTGGAGTTTTGGGTTCATCGCGCTTATTACTACTCAGGCTAAACTCTTTATCATATTAGCCACCACCTCTAAGCTGTGACTGGTTTTGAAGTTTGACATTTTATTTGAGAGTGGACATGTTATAGATGGGTCAGGGAACACATGGTTCAAGGCTGATATCGGCATCGTCGGGGACAAGATCGAAGCCATAGGTAACCTAAAAGGTTCCCAAGCAGAGAAAAAAGTGAACGTCAAGGACCACGTTGTCTCACCCGGCTTTATAGATATCCACAGCCATAGCGACATCCCTCTCTTAGTTGACCCCCATGTCGAGTCGAAGGTCTACCAAGGGATCACCGTCGAGGTTGTTGGTAACTGCGGTAGCTCCGCAGCGCCTATGAATAAAAATGTGAAGTCTTATAGGGAGAAATATAGTCGAAGTGGTGTTCCCGAAGACTTTGAGTATGACTGGGTCTCCGTGAAGGACTATTTGGATCGCGTCGACAGGCAAGGCATCAGCTTCAATGTTGCGACTTGGGTCGGCCATGGTACCGTCCGTCAGAACGTTATCGGTCACGAAAATAGAGACCCCTCCGATGCCGAACTCCTACAAATGAGAAAGCTTGTCGACGAGGCGATGAGGGATGGTGCTTATGGCATGAGCACGGGCCTCATCTACCCGCCCAGCGTCTATGCGGGGACCCCTGAGATCATCGAACTCGCAAAAGTTGTAGCGAAGCATAACGGCGTCTACGCTAGTCACATCAGAGGCGAGGAGTACTCCTCTCTGCTCTCTGCAGTCAACGAGGCGGTGGAGATTGGAGAGAAGGCTGGGCTCCCTGTTCAAATAGCCCATTTTAAGGCCTCCGGAAAGAAGGCATGGGGCATGGTCAAGGACTCGTTGAAGCTTATAGAGGAAGCACGCACCAGAGATGTTGACGTCACATTCGACCAATACCCGTACATCGCATCTAGTACGGGGCTCGCTGCAATACTACCTCACTGGGCTCACGAGGGAGGAGCAGAAAAGATGATGGAAAGACTCCGGGAACCCGAGCTCCGCAAAAAAATGGCGAAGGAACAACGCATTGAACGTGATTGGGGAAGCATCCTTGTAGTCTACGCTAAGAATAACCCAAAGTATAATGGTAAGACTATCGCCGATATAGCTAAAGAGCAAGGAAAAAAACCACATGACGCTGCCTGCGACTTGCTCCTTGCTGAGGAGACTCAAGTTCCCACAGTCATGTTTGGCATGACTGAGGAGGACATCAAGACGGTGATGAGAAGCCCCCTTGGGATGGTGGGCTCTGACGGCTCAGCGATAAGTCCGAAAGGAGTCCTCGGTAAAGGCAAACCCCATCCACGCTTCTACGGCACCTTCCCTAGGATCCTAAGCCAATATGTAAGGGAGGAGAAGATAATTCCGCTTGAGGAGGCGATTAGGAAGATGACATCCGCTCCTGCTCAGCGTCTCGGTCTTAAGAGTCGCGGTCTCCTCCGTGAGGGCTATAAGGCAGACATCGTCGTCTTCAATCCCGACACCATAAAGGATGAAGCAACATTCACGGATCCCCATCGCTTCGCCTCGGGCATACCCTACGTCGTATGCAATGGGGTCTTCACTATCGAAAAAGGTAAGCACACGGGTAAGCTACCTGGTAAGACCCTCAGAAAAGTGTAGTCCGTCGTTTTCTTTGCGAATTATCTTATTAGCTGATGCTAATTATCGCACACGCGACATGGACCAAGAGGTTTAAAACCCGAGTCAAATAAAAAGGTTTGATCCCTATGATTACGATAGTTAAACGTAAGGATGCGCCTAAGCTGGAAACGGTGAAGGGGCGCCACGGTGAGATACTTATGGCAGGCGAGAAGTGCATGATGATGATCAATACAATTGAGCCTGGGCTCCCAACTCCTCCCCACAGTCACCCCAATGAGCAAATAGGTTACCTGCATGAAGGTGAGGGAGATCTCTACATGGGCGACGAGAAGACTCATATTAAAGCCCAGTGTACATTCGTCGCGCCACCGAATATCTCCCACAACTTCGACGCTACAGGAAACAAACCCGCTGTCCTCATCGAGTGCTTCGCGCCACCAAGGGAAGACTATCTGGAACGAGTAAAGAAGGAAGCGAAAAAGAAGTAGATCCTATCTCAGGTTATCTAGCATCCTGAAGTCTTCCTTCACGGTGTTGAGCACTACATGCGTGTTTGTCCTTTCTATGTCAGGCATACTTAGGAGGGCTTTCGGGAACTCACTCAGCTCCTGTCTAGTCTTGAATTTCGCTACCACGATGCTGTCGATCTCGCCAGTGATGTCGTATACACCGCAGACGTAGGGGAGCTTACTGATTGCCTTCTGGACCTCGATCAGCTTACCACGAGCTACAGTGATCTCTATTATGACAGTAAGCTCATAGCCAAGCCTCTCCCAGTCGACCATGATCGTGTAGTCCTTAACGACGCCAGCGGACTCGAGTCTGGTGATGTGGTTGATCACCGTCGCTGTAGAGACGCCAATCGCCTTCGCAAGCTCCCTCTGGCTTCTCTTCGAGTCTTTCAATAGCTCCTTCAAGACCTTCCTGTCAATCTCATCAAGCATAAACATCAGGGACACCTCATTCAGAGTAAATAAGAAAAACTATACACATGTATATGAGATTTCCCATAAGTTTAAAATATGTAGATGAGATAGGCATATTTCATTAAAAAAATGGGAGATAGGTTTGTCGAAAAACGATGGTTATGGTACGGTTGCCGCGGTAAGCGTCGCTATCATATGGGGACTCAGCTTCGTCGCCGCCAGGATGGTGCTTACTACGCTTTCACCAGTGATGCTGGCAACTATAAGATTCATCATCGCCTCCATCATCTACACACCGGTGATACTATGGGAGTACCGAAGGGGCAACAAACCCAACATGGTAGACTTAAAGGAGCTCGCCCTTTTCGGATTCCTCAGTATAAGTATCTACTTCTGGCTCCAATACACCGGTGTTCAGTATGCGGGTGCTGGTGTCTCTGCCGTACTCGCGGTCGGCTTGATGCCAGTCCTCACAGGGATTGCAGGGGCAATTCTGCTAAAAGAGAAATTCAATCTAAGGAAAGTCCTAGGCATCGGCCTCGGGTTATCTGGGGTTGCATTAATTGCTCTACCGAAGCTATTCGTCAATAATGTTGACTGGGGGTTCTTCATTGGAGTCGCCTGCCTAATAGGCAATGCGGTCTGTTGGAGCATATACTCAACATTAAGCAGACGATTGATGAAGAGAATCGGTCATCCTTTGATGGTCACTGCATATACGACTATGTGGGGTATGGTTTTTCTTCTGCCTTTGAGTTTAACCTCGGACTGGGGAAGTGTCTTCATGCTCACTACACAGCAGTGGGTGAGCATCCTGTACCTCGCGGTGTTCTGTAGCAGCATCGGATACCTACTCTGGAACTACGCTCTAAGCCGCACCGAAGCGGTTAAGGCATCGATTTGGCTCTACCTTGAACCCGTAGCAGCTTTTATCGGTGAATTCGCGTTCTTTGGCATAATCCCTCTGCCATTAACACTCGTTGGCGGTGCAGGCATAATCGTAGGCGCCATAATTACCAGTATATCTAAGGAGTAATCATTTTTTTAGATTTAGATTGTTTAGTATACAATTGTATAGTAAAAATAGGATAAGATATATATTATCGTTGTGTGATATTCCGCTTTATTATGATCATAAACTCGTTGACAAGCCCCGACAGCGTGGAACCTATAATGGCCGAGGTGAAGAAACATGATATTCGTTACATTCGTTTAATTATTATCGATCTCAATGGTATGCCGCGCGCGATGCTGATACCAGAGTACCAGCTCCCTACGGCCCTTAGAGAAGGGATAGGCTTCGATGGCTCCAGTATGGGACTCGTAAACATCGAGCATAGTGATCTCACCGCTCATCCAGATCCATCCACTTTCCTCATCCCCATGTGGGAAACTCCGGGCGTTGCCGTTATATTCACATATCTAAGTAACCCTAACGGCTCCCCCTTCGAAGGAGATTGCCGAGGCCGCCTTAAGGCAACTCTCGACGAACTCGAGGAAAAAAATATGGGATTCAACACAGGCCCCGAACTCGAATATTTCTATGTCCAACGCGGCAATGGCGGCATTTCTCCCTACGGATCTGGTGGTTACTTCTACCTCCCGCCCATGGACCCTACAGAGGATATGAAACTCGAGACGATGATGAACCTCGAAGCGGCTGGTTTTCAACTCGACAAGATCCATCATGAAGTTGCCATGGGACAACAGGAGATCAATTTTAGGTACGCAGATGCATTAAAGACGGCGGACAACGCCGTCCTTTACAAACTTGTTGTTAAAATCATTGCGGAGAAGCATGGAGCCTCCGCTACCTTCATGCCTAAGCCCTTCTGGGGTTCAAATGGCTCAGGTTGCCACGTACATCAGAGCCTTAGCGACCTCAAAACAGGGAGAAACCTCTTTGGCGATAGAGACAGTGAAAACGGCCTCAGCAGGATGGCTTACAGCTACATAGCTGGAATACTAAACCACGCACAGGCGATGAGTATGATAGTCTCACCATTAGTAAATAGCTACAAGAGACTCGTCCCTCACTATGAGGCACCTGTTTACATCGCCTGGGGCCTCGGGAACCGCTCTGCAATCGTTCGTGTACCCCAATACCCTGGAGATAAAGCCAAAGTCACACGTATGGAGTACAGACATCCCGACCCAAGTTGCAACCTCTACCTCGCTGAGACAGTAATGTTAAGAGCAGGCCTCGATGGAATTAAAAGAAAAGCGGAGCCACCAGAAATATTTGAAGATAACGTATACCACGCCAAAAACTTAGAAATGCTCCCCGAGAATCTCGGTGACGCCGTCGCTGCATTCGAGAGAGACCCGATCATTTCAAGCGCCGTCGGCGACTATATTGCTAAGAATCTTACCAAGGCGAAGAGGACTGAATACGAGGTCTATATGAAGTACGTCGGCACAGATTGGGTGTCTAGCCGCCCCAGGATTACACCCTGGGAGATCGACCGGTACCTGACAACCTGCTAAACCGGCGAGGACATCCCATCTCCTCGATTTTAACGGGGAGATCATCTAGATCCTCCACCATCCGCTTGTACCATCTATCTAACATCTCTCGGATTGCGACTTTCAAACGGTTCGAGTCAACAGCACGATAAACAAATTTGTAGCCACCAAGACCAATCAACTCTTCTTCCCGAGTCGAAAGCCCCTTCTCGACCAGAGACTGGAGCAATCGTTGAGTAGTCGGTCTGCTTTTACCGAGTCTTTCGGCTACTTCCTGAACAGTTGTTAAGCCGAGACCGGAGAGGGCGCAATAGGCTTCGACCTCTGATGTCTTGACGCCAAGTGTGCAACGCATAAGTTCATCCGCGCCAAGCTCGGGGGCGTTAATTAAGCTTTGGAGCTCACGAAGAGACATATGTTCAATGATGTTGAACACCTTTAAATATATTTATATCCAGCGCATCATCACACAGACTCGACTAAAATGGCCGAAGAAAAGAAAACAATCGCTGTAACAGATACTTCCTTCGAGGAGTTCATAACCAAGAACAAACTCGCCGTTATCGACTGCTGGGCTGCCTGGTGCGGGCCATGCAACATGCTCAGCCCAGTGATTGAGCAGCTTGCTAGCGAGTGGAACAACATAACCTTTGGAAAGCTCAACGTCGATGAAAACAGAAAGATTCCAATGAGGTTCGGGATAATGAGCATACCCACCATCCTATATTTTAAGGATGGAAAACTCACCGACAAGACTCTTGGTGCGTTACCGAAAAAGATGATTGAGGGTAGACTTCAGAAGCTCACCTCATATCCTTCTTGACAGGTTTTTTTAGATCAGTAAACTAAAGTCTCTCATGGGGACTTGTTGGTTTTAGTTAGACCTTATTGGAATCCTCGGGGCTGAAAGGGTTTTATATGAATAGGATCTATCAGAGTGAACAATCTGGTACATTGAATGTTACAACTTTTTGGTCTCCTAGTCGCCTTCGTAATCATCTTCGCTCTTCGATTCAAGAACTTTGATTTCGCCACAACTATAATCATAGCCGCCGGAATCATCGGAGTCACATCGGGGAAGCCTATGAGCATATTCATCGACGTAGTTGTTAAGACTGTGAGCGATAAGACGACCTGGGAACTCTGTGCTGCAGTGGCTTTCATCACTGTATTCAGTTATGCCTTAAAGGAGACGGGGCACATGGTTGAGCTTATTGATAGACTACGCAGCTTCTTACCTAGCAGGTTTCTTCTGGCATTAATACCAGCTCTTTTCGGCATTCTATCCATGCCCGGTGGTGCTCTGATGTCGGCGCCCTTCAATGAACCGGAGTCAGATAGACTCAAGCTCAAATCAGAGCATAGAACATTCATAAATGTCTGGTTCAGGCATGTCTGGTACTGGGCTTCACCGATAAGCCCCTCGACGCTCCTCGCCTGCAGCATCGCTGGTATTGCCTTGAACGAGTTCATCGCGGTCAACTTCCCGCTCTTTCTCCTGACATGGGGGATAGGCTTTGCAATCAGCTGGAGATGGATACAGAAGGAGGAAAAAGTCGAGTACAGGCCCCGCGACTATCGAGGCAGTCTAATCGGGCTTTCCCCAATTCTTGTTACTGTCGTTCTTACTCTTTTCACCATTCCAGTATGGATTTCGGTCGCTATTGGAATGGCAATAGTGATCCTCATCAGAAGGGTGAATCTCAAGTTGATTGTGAATTTTTTCAAAAAGGGCGTCAAGTGGGATATAGTTGCAGCCGTCTTTTCGACCTTGTTCTTCCGATATATGGTTTCGGAGGCTGGCAGCGTGACACTCCTGCTGGGAAATATTCTCGCTATGGGTGTACCAGTTTTACTGATGTTGATCGTAATCCCCCTCCTAATAGGCACAATCTCGGCACAACCTACACTCGGCATAGGCATTGTATTCCCACTTTTGATGCCGCTTGTGGCGCCAATGAACGTCTATGTTCTCACCATTATGTTTGCGGGGATCGTCGCTGGCTACAACGTGTCGCCCCTCCATCTCTGCCTTATTCTCACGAACCAGTATTACAGGTCGGATCTGCAGAAGGTCTACAAGTTCCTGCTACCGAGCACCTTATTGATCTTCCTTATAATGGTCATATACCACGCTACCCTTGCCAGCCTCTGGTAACTCATTTAACCTGAATTCAAGTAGATCAATTCGATTCGCTTGGGAGTCAACCTCACCCCTATTATCGAGAAAAGAGTAGTCAACCTTAAGGACCTAAGGAATATGAGCTTCGCCGTTGACGCTTTCGTTGTTCTCCACCAGTTCCTAGCTCTCATCAGGACAAGAGACGGGAAACAATTGATGGATGCCAATGGTAGGACAACCAGCCACCTCGTTGGACTCGCCTTCCGCACAACGCGTCTGATCGCCGAATATGGGATGAAGTTTGTCTTCGTTTTCGACGGTAAGCCCCCCAAATTGAAGAGAGCGGAGGTAGAAAGGAGACGTAGGATCAGAGAGAGATTTGAAGAGGAGTACAGGGATGCGATCGTCGCCGGGGATTATAATGCAGCGATGTCGAAGGCGGTCATGACCGGACAACTTACACTAGAGGGCATCGCTGACGCGAAGCGACTCCTGGACCTTCTCGGTATTCCTTGGGTTCAAGCACCCAGTGAGGGAGAGGCGCAGGCAGCCTATATGGCTGCGAAGGGTGATGTCTGGGCGTCGAATAGTCAGGACTACGACAGCCTCCTCTTCGGTACCCCGAGGCTTGTTCGGTATATTACCATCCAGGGAGAGGAATGGTTGCCCAGTAAAGGAAGAATTCGTAAGCTAGAGCCCGAGATAATTGAGTTAGAGGCACTCCTGAGTACATTCGAGCTGACGAGGAAGCAGCTTATCGATCTCGGCATTCTCATAGGCACTGATTTCAACCTAGGTGTTAGAGGCATCGGGCCGAAGACAGCCCTAAAACTTCTTCGGAGGCATGGGCGTCTCGAAGACCTCCCGTCAGAGATTAGGAATCAACTCCCCGCTGAGATGGAGGATATAAGAGATTTGTACCTCAACCCCCCGACTACCGACAACTATAGCTTAGATGTGAAACGAGTCAAAGAAGATGAGTTGATCAAGTTTCTATGCGACGAGCGGAGCTTCAGTAGGGAACGCGTAGATACTATGCTAGCCAGAATGAGGAAGGCTCAGGGACAGAGGAGCCTCAAAGACTGGCTCGGGGGTATGTGAGATGGTTACATCTTTCATCAATCTCGCGAAACTGTGCAAGGCGCTAGAGGTGACGATGAAGAGAACTGAGAAGACTCATCTTATCGCCGAGTTCCTTCGGCAGCTTCAACCCGATGAGGTAGCGTCTGCTGTCCTATTGGTCGTTGGTCAGATATTCCCCGAGTTCGACCCCCGGACCCTCGAGGTAGGTTGGAGAACAATGAAGCGGGTTCTGGAGAAAGAAAAGCAGACGACGCTCCTCAGAGAGCAGCTCACAATCCGCCGAGTCCACAGCATCCTAGGGGAGATCGCTATTGCATCAGGTATGCGCTCCCGTAAGCTGAAGGAGCGGCTTCTCGTTGGACTGATTAGTAACGCGAGTACGGAGGAAGTCGAGATCCTCGTAAGAATCATCTTCGGCGATATGAGAATAGGTGTCAACGAGGGTGTGATGCTCGAAGCATTAGCGGATGCATCCAAGACACCTCTTCCGTTAGTACGGAGAGCCCTCATGCTCACGGGGAACCTTGGAGAAGTCGCCCTAATTGCTCTCACCCAGGGTAAGAAGGGATTAGAGGGGATCAAGCCTGAACTTTTCGTGCCTTTGAAGCCGATGCTAGCGGGGACGGTGAATAACGTTGAAGAAGCACTTAAGGAGCAGGGCGGTAAGACAGCATTCGAGTACAAATTCGATGGTGCCCGTGTTCAGATACACCGTATTGGTGATGAGATTAGGATCTATAGCAGACGTTTAAGCGACGTCACAGAGAGTGTCCCTGATATAGTCACTCTTGTCCGGAGATTCCTACCACAAGTTGGGCTGATCGTAGAGGGGGAAATTATAGCAGTTGGTCCCGAGGGAAAGCCGTTACCCTTCCAGGACCTTATGCGACGCTTAACCCGCGTCAATGAGGTCGAGCAGACAGCGAAGCTCATCCCACTCAAACTCAATCTCTTCGACGTCCTCTACCTTGATGGAACTCTCCTCATAGATGCAACTAACGAAACGCGGTGGGCAATTCTCAGTAAGATAGCGCCTAAAGTCCTTCTAACGGAGCGGATTGTCACTGACAGCTCGGAGGAGGCGGATGCGTTCTATAAGGCAGCTATGAGAGCTGGCCACGAGGGGCTTATGGCTAAGAGACTCGACAGCGCGTACGCTCCTGGGGCTAGGGGGAAAGACTGGCTAAAACTCAAGCCCTCAGAAACCCTTGATCTGGTAATTGTCGCAGTTGATTGGGGGTCTGGCAGGCGGAAAGGGTGGCTCAGTAACTACCACCTCGCCGTGAAGGATGGTGAGGACTGGAAGGTTGTGGGCAAGACATTCAAGGGACTCACAGACGAGGAGTTCCGTTGGATGACTCAGCGTCTGCATAGGAGCAAAATCAACGAAACCGAGTACACCTTGTCAGTTCACCCTGAGATTGTTGTTGAGGTTGCTTTCAATGAGGTACAGAGGAGTACTAGGTACCAAAGTGGCTTCGCCCTCCGATTTGCCAGAATAATTCACATAAGATATGATAAGGGACTCGAAGACGTGGACACGTTTGAGAAGGTTAGAGACCTCTATAAGAAGCAGTTCATAGTTAAAGATCATTATGGATATGGGATTTAAAATTGTTTGAGCGGTGGCTTAAGGTCAAGGGGGATGGGTGGTTTATACTTCCTCCCTGCAAGCTGTTTCTTAAACTCTATCTTCGCTTCCTTCAAAAGTTTTGGCTTAGTGATTAAGTCTAGTCCTGTTCCCGCCATCGTCTTGGTGGCAAAGATCAGGCTCTTGTGGCCGATGCTCATGCCTCCCTGTGCTGTGAATTGCCAGCTGTGGCCGGGAGTGCCAAGTATACAGGTAGTTGTGCTGAACTCGTTTGTCGGTGTCACCCAGCTGACGTCGCTTACATCCGTGCTACCTGCTCCGACCTTTCCATTTCGGTAGTCATCGAGGATGCGGTCGTCGAATAGCTCGTCCACCAGCTTATCCCAACCTGGGCGCTCCGATTTGCGGAGTCCCTCCTTCTTCTGAGTTGGGTCGATGCTCTTACTAAGTTCCTTAGCGAACTTTATCTCAGCTTCGTCGTGTGTGGGGGCTCCAACCTCACGCATGTTGGCGACGATTATGTCAGCGAGTATCTTGTTTGAGAGATCGTTGTAGCAGCCTGTGAGGAATTCGATCTTATGTGTTGTTCTCGCCATTTTGTCTGCCCCGTCCGCGATCTGTAGGACCCAGTTGTAGATGGGTTCTACCTGCTCTCTCTCCGGGGCGCGGACATAGTACCAGACTCTGGCATAGGCGGGGACAACGTTTGGTTGCCCTCCACCGTATTCGGTTACATAGTGGACTCGTGCCTTTTCGATTATGTGCTCACGCATGAAGTTGACACCATTGCTCATCAGCTCAACTGCATCTAAAGCGCTAATACCATTCTCGGGATCCCCTGCTGAATGGGCTGTGCGGCCATAGAAGTGGACTTTGAAACTGTTCATGGCATTACTACTGCCAGTACCCGCTGTGTTGCTGTTTCCAGGGTGGTGACTAAGCGCTGCATCAACCCCATTGAAGAGATTATGGCGAACGAGCCAAACCTTGCCAACTAGAGTCTCCTCGGCTGGGCAACCAAACATCTTAACAGTACCACCTATCTTATTCTCCTCCATCGCAGTCTTCATGGCGACTGCAGCAGCGAGAGCTGTTGTACCATGAATGTTATGACCACAACCGTGACCGGGTGCACCTTCCTTAATCGGCTCTTTATAGGGAACCGCCTTCTGACTGAGGCCCTGGAGGGCATCGAGTTCGCCCATCAATCCGATGGTAGGACCCGGACCGTTATTCCAGGTGGCAACAAATGCAGTAGGCATGTCTGCGACTCCCCTCTCTAGTTTAAAGCCTTGTTTTTCTATCCAGTCAGCGAAGAGCTTGCTAGTTTTCGTCTCGAGGAGACCAACCTCAGCGTACTCCCATGCCTTATCGCTGATGCCTATGAGTTCTTTCCTCTTTCCGTCGATAAAGTTGAAAGCGCTTTCTTTAATCATATTACTCAGGGAGTATTAGTCATAAGGGTGTATAAAACCAGCGACCTAGTCCAGAGCGCGCGGCGGGCATTAACATTTAGCCCACTTAATAATCTCACTATATGAGGCTACATTCGCCCCCAATTTCACGTATAATTTCAATAGAAAGCTATTCCCGTACACAACATGTTTTTAAACTAAGCAGTTGAGTCTCTGCAGGTGCAGAGTGTGTTCAACCTCCAATATCAAACAGCGGAGTGGAAGACCTCCGCAGACTACTTTTAAGGACCCTTAACGACAAACAACTCCTAATTCTTACAAGAATCTTATCAAATAGATATTCCCTGACAAGTCTACTGAAAAACCTATCAAATGAGACCGGTATCCCACTTTCGACACTTAAACTGAACTCCAGAATTCTCAGGGAACTTAACCTAATAAGCTATGGTTCTATAAGAGATACTCGGCTAGCGAAAATAGAGCCGTTAGGATACTTTGTACTCAAAGTTATGGAAACCCCTATAAAGGCGAGGATAAGGTTCCGTGAGTAACACATAACAAGCCTCCTCCAGCTACACATCTATTTTTTTTAAATTTTCACTTATAAAATAACACCTTACTGATTTAAACCGTAACGTGATAGGTTATACTGATCTCTTCGAGGGTTGGAGTTATGGGCGATGTCAAAATTCTCCTGGGCTTTGAGGTAGGAACCGGTATCGAAGTTTACATGAATCTCCATCACACGGTCATCACAGGAATGACGCAACTTTCCGGGAAGACCACAACCCTAGAGGCGATAATCAGCAGAGCGAACAGACGCGCTATTGCCTTTAAGACGAAGCGCGGTGAATCCGGGTTTAAAAATTTTAGAGAGATACCTCCTTTTTTCAACGAGCGCGCTGATTGGCAGTACGTTTCCAGCCTGCTTGAAGCAGTGTTAAGAGAAAAAATGAAGTTTGAACGACCTTGGATAATGAAAGCGACTAAAGGAACTAGAACCCTTGGTGAAGTGCTGGAAAATGTCCAATCCCTCCGAGCTGAGACAAAAAAACAACTATCTGAGAATGTCTACACTGCCCTTGAGGAGTACCTCAAGATCGTAGTACCCCAGATAGAGAGGTTCCGATTTGCAAAAACCCTGAGTCTCATCGACAGTATAAACGTAATGGACCTCACGGAAATGAGCGTCGAGCTCCAAAGCCTAGTCATCCAGAGTACTATGGAATATGTCATTAACAACTTGCATGACACAATACTAATTGTCCCCGAAGCATGGGAACATATCCCTCAGGGGAGGAATACGCCGGTCAAGCTCTTTGCAGAGACTTTCATCAGGAAAGGCGCTGCAATTGGCAACTTTCTCTTCATTGACTCTCAAGACATCGCGGGTATAGACAAGATGCCCCTCCGTCAATGTAACAACTGGATCCTTGGCCGACAGAGAGAAGGCCATGAAGTAGAGAGAGTTCGAGAGCAGATCGGGAAAACAAAGATAGACGCAGAGGAGATCAGGAGCCTACAAATCGGTCACTTTATAGCAATACTAGGAGACAACATTAAGAAAGTCTACGTTCTTCCAGCGAATGTCCCCCCAGAGATCGGTCGGGGTGTCGCTTTGGGGGAGATCACTGTTACTGAAGCATTCAAGTACATGTCAGCTTCTAGTGGAGAAAATAGCCAAAGTTCTAGGAAACAAAAGGAGACAGCAAGTCTCTCCCCAAGCGAAGATTTTGAACAAAATATGAAAAAAATTGAGGAACTCAACTATAAATTTACGATTAAAGAAAACGAGATCGCGGAACTTAAAATAGAGGTTGAAAATCTTCGTAAGGAAAACATGAATAGCACCGCTAAGGTGGAACAGCTAATCAAAGAGATGGAAACGGTGGATCATCATATTACGAGGACACAACCTCCACAGATTTACTCTGACTTTACAGTTGATGATCTTAATCGGCTTATTGACCATCGGATGCACCAGATTATACAATATGACAAGCCAACCTTATTCACTAGCATCGATATCTCCGGCAGATTTAAAGAAATAATTAAAGAGAGATTTATCTGGGAAGTGGGAACCCGAATCAGGAACCTCAAACAGAGCTCTATGCATACTGCTATGGTGGTACATGAGAAAAAAGCAGTGAAGCGTGGTGAACTCTTCAGCTTCTTGCGAGGAGGAGGAAGCAGAATGACCGATGACTTCTACACCGAAATACGTTTGCTCGAGGAAACAAGATTAGTATTCGATGATAAAGAGACGGGGATCATTCATTGGATGTTGGGTGAGTACATTAAGAGGGAGTTAGGGAGTATGTACGACGAGACGGTCATTAAGCAAGCGGAAGAATATTTGGCTAGCCTATTACTGCCGCCTAACTGACCCTGTGGTCGTACTCCATATCCGGTGTCTTCACCGGACGGGTCGCTAGGATCCCATCTTCGATGTTCCACTCCCGAAGACCGGCGTACTCTATACCACATTTTTCGAGTAGTCTCTGTGCCTTGCTGCCTTCACCTTTTGGGACATAGAGGAAGAGCTTCTTGTACCTCTCACCCATGCCGGTCGCCTCTGAGAGCAACCTCCACTTCTGGAGGAGTCTTTTGCTAATCCCCATCTCAACTTCTCCTATCTCCCTGATAGCGCCATCTGGGTTTAGAACAACAATGCTCGGGTAGAGTATGGCCATCGAAGTCTCCACCCCATAAGGCTTTTCCTTTCGCGTATTGACCAGGGTTTGCCTATCTTCATCCCATGTTGTCTGGTCGACGAAAGGAAACCTTGTAGCGGCTATAATTCTGGCTATCCTATCCTTGAGGACCGTTTTCGGTGGGAGCATAAGAGATAATCTACTACCAAACTTATGATTCCTACTACTTATACTCTCAAGTGTAGTTTTTTAATGATTGTTGGACGCGACGCTCGATCTCGGCTTCGACGGCGAGGCGGTCAATCTTCCCCATCTGGGTCATGGGTAGCGAAGATACGACATCGATCCTGGTCGGTACCTGGTAGATCTGTAGCTGGAGGCGGCAGTATTGTATTAGCCGAAGTTCGATATCTGTGGGATCGACACCTTTCTTCAGCACAACGAATGCTTGGATGTCAGTGTTACACCTCAGTGGATCGGGAGTGCCGACCGCGACTGCCTGCTCAACATCAGGGTGGCTAATGAGAGTCTCCTCCACCTCGGCTGGCCATACGGTGTGGCCACCAGCCACGATCCTATCCCTTTTACGGCCGATAAAGTAGAGCCATCCCCCCTCATCGACCCGCACTATATCACCTGTATAGAGCCAACCGTCCTTGAGGACCTTTCTCGTCTCCTCCGGTGCCTTCCAGTAGCCCTTCATAACCTGCGGACCACGGACAACTAGCTCTCCTTCGCGTCCTGGCTTTAGCTCTACCTCGCCAAGTTGAAGATCAACTACCTTGACTTCCGTGTCGGGATAGGCAAGACCAGCGCTGAGGTGGTTCGGAGCGCCCACTATAGGAGTTGCGTGGGTCGTTGGTCCGGCCTCAGTTAGACCATAGCCTTGATAAAACATTGCCCCGGTGACGACTTCGAACTTCTTCATGTGTTCGGGGCGAATGTACCCCCCGCCACTGGAAACCGTCGTGATACTCGTCAAATTATAACTGCTAAGTTGAGGATGATCGATCATCTCTCCGACAAAACGAGGGATCAACGGAGCATGGGTGACCCTATGTCTATGTATTGCATTAAGAATTGCCTCAGGTTTAGGCTGCGGGATGAGTACTAGAGTGCAGCCGAAGCTTACAGCCTCGTTCATGATGTTTAGCCCGTAGCTATGGAAGAAGGGGACCGCACATAGGATGAGCGGCCAACCCTCCGGTTGAGGCTTTGGGCTGTACCCCCAACCACGGAGCCAAAAGTAACTCTGGAGTGCGTTAGCGGTGAGGTTGAAGTGTGTGAGCATTACTCCTTTCGGCTTCCCTGTAGTACCGGAGGTGTAAAGAATTGTGGCCAAGTCTTCGCGGGCGTCGACTTGCATCGGAGCTTCAATAGCTTCCCCTCGCTTCAATGTCTCAAAGTTTAATGCATCTTTTATTATTTTGGCCTGATATATGAAGTTATTAAGCAGTTTAATGTGAAAGAGGGCGTACTCTGTGGCATTAGCGACGACGACTTTTCCCGAATAATCATTTGGTAGCTTATCCAGCAATCTGTCCAGGACGATGAGGATTTTGCACTCGGTCTCCTTTAGTTCTCTACCGATCTCCTCGACTGGGTTCAAGGGATTGATGGGTACTACGATCCCGCCCGATACCAATACTGCGTTGAAAGCTACAATAAACTGCGGTGTATTTGGTAGGAGAAGACCAACGCGATCTCCTTTATCGATACCTAGCCGCTGTAATGCTCCTGCGAAACGGAGCGTCTTATCCCAGAGCTCACTGTAGCTCACGTGGTTACCCAGGTATATGACGCCGATTCTTGAAGGAAACTTCCGAGAGGTGTTCTCAAGAAAGGAATATAGCGGCATCACTGGGTACTCTAAGCTACGAGGAACTCCTTCGGGGTAGAGCCTGGACATCAAGGAAATTGGCTAGAAGGCGCCTTAAAAGTCCGCCTCCGAACCAGTTTTAACCTTATAAGAGAACTCCTATACATGGCTCGGCTCAACTTTGAAGGCGTCTATGTCCCTAACGTTACCCCCTTCGACGATAGGGGTGAGATACAGTATTTAGCGTTGAAAGAATTGATAGACTTCTGGATTAACGCAGGCGTCTCCGGCATAGTTGTCAATGCTAGCACCGGTGAGTCCCCCTATCTTAGCAGGGAGGAGCTCATAGAGGTGCTGGGATTTGTTGTCGATGAGTTGGATGGCCGCGTCCAGGTTATCGCAGGGACCGGTGCCATGGCGACTCGTGAGACTATCGAGGCTACACTTGATGCTAAAGATGCTGGTGCAGAAGCGATTCTGATCACGACGCCTTTTTTCTTCCGTCCTACTGAGGAGGAGCTTTATCAGCACTACGCCGCAGTATTATCAGCTGTTGAGATTCCGGCTATACTATATAACGTACCAAAGTTTACAGGCTACAGCATAGCACCTAAAACCATCTCCAGGATCGCTGCCGACTGCAGCAATCTAGCCGGCGTTAAGGACAGCAGTGGGAATCCCGGTAACATGGCAGAGATCATACGGCTCTGCGGTGATAGGATCGCATGTCTAAGTGGTGCTGCGGATATGTTTCTTCCCACTCTTAACCTAGGTGGGAAAGGTGCCATCCTCGCAATAGCTAACGTCATTCCCGGTACATGTGTTGAGCTCTATGAGGCTTTCATACATGGCGACGTTGCTACTGCGGGGAAGCGGCAGCGCACGGTGAGCCACATTAATAACGTCCTCATTGCTAGTTTCCCTCAGGTCGCTGCCATAAAGGCGACCCTAAACGACTTGGGCTACAAAGCGGGAGTACCCCGGAGACCTTTACTCCCATTAACCAAGACTCAAGTGGATGCAGTATCCGAGGCGCTGAAGAGCACTAAATTATACTAGTAGAGAATAGTTGCCTTCAATGTTTATACTGAGTTAAAACGGGATATAACTATTATTTTTTGCTAACCAGTGATAGCAGCACTGTCGCAGCAAGCCCGAGAGGTATGCTGACAAGTCCGGGGTTCTCCATGGGGAATATGGCGCTCGCGCCCATCACTGTCGGGCTGAGTAAGATAAGTAAAATCGATGATAGGAGGCCAGTCCAAATACCGGCGACGATGCCTTTTTCCTTAGCCCCTTTCCAGTAGATCGTGCAGAGAAGAGCAGGGAGGTTCGCTGACGCTGCTATCGCGAAGGCTAATCCAACGAGAAAAGCGACGTTCTGTCCCTTCGCAACTATGCCAAGAAGGATTGCTAGTATGCCTACCCCGACAGCCGTCATCTTCGACATATTGAGTGTCGCAGCGTCGCTCTGCGCTTTGCCGAGGTACTCGGTGTAGATATCGTGGGCGATCGCCCCTGCTGCAGCCATAATTAACCCTGCTACTGTACCCAAGATCGTTGCGAAGGCGATGCTGCTGATGAAAGCAAAGAATATCTCTCCACCGATGAAGTTAGCTAGAAGGGGCGCCGAGAGGTTCTGATTCGTTGGGTCATAAGTCTTGAAGTAGTTGGCGCCAAGACCGAGGAAGAGAGTTAAAACATAGAACATACCGATTGCGCCTATCGCGACGACTGTGGATTTCCTTGCGTCGCCGGGTGTTGGTACTGTGTAGTATCGGATCAAAATGTGGGGGAGAGCTGCAGTTCCCAAAATTAGCCCCATCGCGAGGCTGGCGAAGTCGAGCGGGTTCTTATACTTCAACCCGGGCGACAGATAAGTCTCACCTGTAATAATATTACCGCTGGGTAAAACAATATTTTTACTTTCCAGTATGCCCCCGATGAAGCTCAATGGGTCTTTCCCAGCCACTGCTAGAACTCCTATTGTGAGACCGAGGGCGGCAAGGAGTAGTAGAAATCCTTTGATGAACTGGACGTAGGTTGTAGAGACCATTCCTGCGGTTGCTACGATCAAGATGACCAGGGCGCCTACGAGGACTACACCTACCTCATATGGAAGCCCGAGAAGTGGTTGAACAATACTACCTGCGCCGACGATCTGTGGTATCAGATAGAAGATGCTTACGATCAATGTACTTACCGCAGCGGCAAGGCGGATCCGTTTGCTCTTGAAGGTACTCACAAGTGCATCGCCGAACGTATATTTTCCAAGCCTCCTCAATGGCTCCGCGACGAGTAGGAGAGCCACAACCCAGCCAGCTAGGAAACCAATGCTGTACATGAAGCCGTCGAAGCCAGAGAACGCTATCAATCCAGCTATACCAAGAAAACTAGCTGCACTCAGATAGTCACCTGCAAAGGCAATGCCGTTCATCAGCCATTTAACTCCGCCACCAGCAACGTAATAGTGGCTTGACGTCTTTACACGCTTCGCCGCCCAGAAACTGATGCCAAGGGTGACGCCGACTATGACCATAAAGAGAACAAATGCGATCGGTTGAAAAACGTAGTTCATAATCATTCAGCCTCCACTTTTCCTGAGTACCAGTTATAGAATACGGCGATCAAAATAGCAGAAATAATGATTGCCATACCGCTGACGATACCCAAGTTGACACCAAAAAGCCTGATCAAGAGGATGTCATGGGCGAAGGTCCCAGCGAAGGTGAATGCGGTATAACCTACGAAGTATGCCGCGAAGAGTATGAAGCCTACCTTGAGTTTCTTACGCTCAGCTCGCTGAGCCATGGTATCACCTATCTTGTCGTTGACCATAAAATGTACCTCTATAGTGAAAACACTGAAGTCCTTATACAATATCGAGAATGATAAGAGGTTTTCGCTAGTACTGATTGGTCTCTTAGAGGGAAACCAATTCTTTTCTCTGAATGAGACTTGTATAAATTCGAAAAAGAGGAGCTAAAAAACATCAGGCTTTAGTGAGCCAGTTTATTTCACAAAGTGGTGAGGTTAAAATATGCAAAGATTAGTTTTTAATCGTCTCTAGTCAGGGTTGTTAGGTAAAACGTTCAAGCCTGCTTCCGAGTTTTTAGCTTGCTCAAGTCTTTCTGCGACCACAGATTTCACCGAGGTCTTTAGTTGCTTTCTTTTCCGGATATTCTGTTTAAACATTTTTCTTATTTTCTTCTCATACTCCTTTACATTCAGTCTAGCCGTAGTACCTTTCACGATTAAAATCGTAGAATGGTACTTAAAGATATCATTGCTATGGTATAAACCCGCCTAAAAATCCTTCAATATAAAGAAGAGAACATTTCTGACAAGGAATTATATCCAAACCAACCACTAAAATGCGGTTACACTCGTTACATTTACTGCTGTATGCTAATTTTTGGTAACCAAGCCACGGCAACATTTAATCCATTCGCCAACTGAATATATACGAAAACCGATGGTTCTGGAGAAGCTGGGGTCAAGCCTCTATGACGCTTTACGTAAGGTAATCAGGGCACCCGTTGTCGACGAGGCACTTGTCAAGGAGTTGATCCGTGACTTCCAAAGAGCTCTGCTCCAAGCCGACGTCAATGTCGGCCTTGTCATGCAGCTCAGCCAGAACATAGAGAAGCGTGCTTTGGGCCAGGAATTACCCCCAGGCATTAGCCGCCGTGAGCACATTGTTAAGGTCGTTTACGACGAGTTGACTCATTTCGTCGGCGAGAAGCAGGAAGATATCAAGATCCAGCCGGGGAAGCAGAATGTAGTAATGCTCATCGGTATACAGGGATCGGGTAAAACAACTACAGCGGGGAAACTCGCTAGATATTACCAGAAACGGGGATTCAAAACTGGGCTAATCACCTGCGACACATTCCGTCCTGGGGCTTATAACCAGTTGAAGCAGCTGGCGGAGCAGATCAAGATCGACTTCTACGGTGAAGAGGAGAGCAAGGACCCAGTCTCAGTAGCCAAACATGGTGTGGAGTGGTTCAAGAGCTACGAAGTCGTCATCCTTGATACTTCCGGGCGTCACAAGGAAGAGAGGAGTCTCATTGAAGAGATGCAGCAGATCGCTGTTGCCGTAAAGCCCCAGGAGATCGTTCTAGTCCTCGATGGTACTATAGGACAGCAAGCCTCCTCACAGGCTCAAGCCTTCAAGGATGCGACTCAAGTTGGAAGCATCATAGTTAGCAAGCTCGACGGCACAGCCCGTGGTGGAGGTGCCCTCAGCAGTGTAGCAGCCACCGGAGCACCAATCAAGTTTATCGGCACTGGTGAGAAGATCGAAGATATCGAGCCTTTCGCTCCGAGTCGTTTCGTCGGCCGTCTCCTTGGGATGGGAGACATAGATGGTCTAGTAGCTAAGGTCAAGGAGGCCGAGATCCAGCCCTCAGAGAAGGATGTCCGAGCCATGATGAGCGGTAAGTTCACCCTCCAGGACATGTATGACCAGTTTGAAGCCATGAGCAAAATGGGTCCCATCCAGAAAGTTCTTGGCATGATACCGGGAATGAGCTACAAGCTCCCTGAGGCCGACATGGAAAAGGCTGAGGAGCGTCTCGATCGGTGGAAGGTTATCATAAGGAGCATGACAGTTGAGGAGAAGGAGGACCCCAAGGTAATCAACTCGAGTCGAATGAAACGCATCGCCCGAGGCTCAGGCACTACCGAGGCTGAGGTAAAAGAACTAGTCAAGCAACACGACAACATGAAGAAGATGTTCAAGCAGTTAAAGGGAAACCGCAGGCTCCGAAGCATGCCCTTCAAGATGTTCCAGAAGTAAAGAAAGGAAAACTACTAGAGGTACGTCTTCAACCAGCGGACTATGTTCTCAAGACGGATCTCCCTGTGTTTAGGTTTACCGCTGCGACTCAACTCATGATTCTCCTTCGGGAATCTAAGAAATTCAGTCGACACGTTCAGGTATTTGAGTGCAGTGTAGAACTGCTCTCCCTGTTCGATTGGGCACCTAAAGTCCTCCTCGCTGTGTATCACGAGTGTAGGGGTTTTTACATTCTTCACATACCTTATCGGGCTCTTCGCCATGAATTTCTCTTCGTGATCCCAAGGTAGTCCAAGAATCTCTCGTTTCCCGAAGGTCCACCCTATGTCCGAGGTTCCGAAGAAGCTTACCCAGTTGCTGATACTGCGCATCGTAACTGCAGCTTTAAATCTGGTGGTTTGAGTGACAATCCAGTTGGTCATGAAGCCGCCATAACTGCCACCAAGGCAAGCGAGGCGGTCCCCATCGACCCATTTGAAGGTCTTTATGCAGTAGTCGCATGCCTCCATGATGTCAGCATAGTCCCGTTCACCGTAGTGGCCGGGAAGCCCCGCCTGATAATCTTCTGTGTATCCGCCGCTCCCCCAGGGGTTGATGTACATGACTCCCCATCCCTGACCAGCAAGGACTTGGTGCTCGTGCATAAGAGCGTAACCGAATACACCTCGAGGGCCACCGTGAATCTCCAAAGCCATCGGGTACTTCTTCCCAATCCTGAAGGCGCTTGGCTTCATAATCCAACCCTCCACTGTGTGACCCCCACTGGACTTGAATTCGATCCTTTCGTGGGTTCGTAGGTCGAGGCTATCAAGCCACCTCCTGTTAAAGTTGGTGAGTTGCTTGGCATTGCCATCACTATTCACCCAGAGGTCTGAGGGCTTAGTGACCGCGAGAGTTGTGTAGGCTATAGCGCCACCATTATTGATGCTCCAGGCTTCGACACTGTGGTCGATTTCCCCGAGGAGGCGCTCCACAGTCCCACCATCCTCCTTGATGCGGTTGAGGTTACTGACACCGGCGAAGTTTGATGTGAAATAGATGTGACCATCGTTGTGCCAGAAAGGTGTAGGGTCGGAGGAGGAGATGCGGACATCACTACTTATTTTTACACCCAAGTCGGGTTCGAAGTCGACGGTAAGCTTCTTAGGAGTTCCTCCGTCGTAAGGTATGATCCAGATATCGTGTTTGGTAGCGCCGCCCTTCCGATAGTCGTGGCCTGAGAAAGCGATCTGTTTCCTGTTTGGGGAAACCTCTACAGTCTCAATATTCCATGTACCCTCAATCAGCCTCTTCGGTTTATCCTTTGCATCGATGAGGTAGATGTATTCGTAGCCTTCTCTTTCGGCGTCCAGCTCGTTGTTACCAATGAATATGATCGACTTTCCCAGCCATTCGGCTGCGTGGACATCGAAATCGCCGTGGGTGATCTGCTTCGGTTTTCCTCCTTTCAAGGACACGGTGAAAACGTGTTTATAGACGCCGTTATAGAAGCCTCGCCCGTTAAATTTGTAGCTGAGACGAGTTATATGTTTTACATCGTTCTTCGTCTCCACAGGCTGGGTTGGATTAATGAATAGTATCTGCTTCCCGTCTGATGACCACTTCGGCATCTCGACGCCGAATTTGAGGTCGGTGAGTTTCCTCGCTTCTCCCCCACCTACCTGTATTATGTAGAGCTGGGGTTTTTTCTTTTCCTCATCATCATTAGCTGGGGATATTGAGGTGAAGAGCAGCTGTTTCCCGTCGGGGGACCAGCAGGGATTTTTGTCCTTACCTCGACCTGACGTAAACTGACCCAATGCCCCTGTCTTCGCATCTGCCATCCAGATATCGTTAAGATATTCGTCCTTATCGTAGTCAATCACGGTATGGACGAAAGCGATCCTATTCCCATCCGGGGATATCTGAGGGTCAGAAACCAAACGAAGCTTGAAAAGATCCTTTATCTCAACTGGCTTCTTTTTTGCCAACATTATCACAGGCTTAAGTTTTGTTGCATTCTTTAAAAAGACCTGCGTGAGATACAGTCGAAAATTAATAGAACTTATAAAAGAGTGCGTTGATAAGGTGTGGTGCTCAATCGGGGCTAAGGTCCCGAAGACGGGGCGAAAATAATGGGAAAAAGCAAAGGACCACGAAGAAAAAGCAGGGCTGTACTCACCAAGAATGTAAGGGAGCATGGCAAGCTACCATTAAGCAGACTCCTTACAAAATATGGTGAAGGTGACAAGGTCATAATCATGATCGACTCAGCCATTCACAAAGGGATGCCCCATAAGAGGTTCCAGGGGCAAGTCGCCACGGTCGTCGCTAAACGCGGAAAAGCCTATGTCCTTCATATTCCACAGACAAAGATCGTTAAAACAATTATTGCCCTCCCCCAGCACCTACGAAAACACACAGATAGGTAAGGGGCTGAATCCATGTCCACAGTCGAGAAGAAGGAGATCACAGTAGCAGAAGCGAAGGCAATTCTTGAGGCGAAGGTAGAGGAGCTCGATCCCCTACAGCGCCGAGTCCTAGATTACACTGTTCGCTTCACTAAGGAGAGTAGCGAAGACTCCGAAAAACTCGTTGCTGAGTTGATGGAGAAAGGAAGCATTGAAAGACAACTCGCTGTACAGATGGCGAACTGTATGCCAGGGAGCATCCCAGAGATACGCACTTTTCTAGGTCGACAGAGGATCATCTCTGAAGATGCCGTTAATAGCATTCTAATGATAATTAAGAAATACAGGACCAACGCATAGATTCCTGTAGATTTACAGAGTCGTGATCAGACTTGTATAGGGACCAGAAAAAATACGAGGAGTACGCTTACGTCCTAGACTTTCTGTCCCACGGCCGCCCAGGTGCACCGCGGACACCCCATACGACATCAGGTGTAATCCAGATGGCTGGAGAGTCCTACTTCACCCTATTAGAGGCGTCGCCGCGAAAGGATGCCGATTATAACCCCAGGGATAGGATATTCGTCGGTAAGGGTGATAGGGCATTCGTATCTCACGTAATTGGAAGGATCGCATACAACGATCTTACAAACACAGCGAAGGTAGAGCTGCCTGGCGTCATCGAACTGATAGTTAAGGCAAATGAATCCTTCTTCGTCAACTTCTTTAATACAAGCCAGTCTGTAACACCCAGAATGCACAGTCTTGAGCTAATCCCAGGCATCGGAAAGAGACTGATGTTCCAGATCCTCGATATACGCGAAAAGTATCCGTTTAAAAGCTTCCAAGACATCGAGGAGAGGGTCAATCTGAAGGATCTGGTTGGCTTGATCTCAAAAAGGGTTCTTGAGGAGCTGAGTCAGGAGGAGAAGTACCTACTCTTCACAAGGCCAAGCGCAGACCGCCCTTACTAGAATGAAACTTCACGCGATGAGGAATGTTGAATGAATCAGCTCAGGAAAAGTTGCACTAGTTTCTTGTTGTGACATGGCAAAAACTCAAACTTATTGATGGCGAGTTGAGCACAGAAGAAATTCAAGAAAGTAGTTCTACTCACCAAGATGGGAAGTAACCTAGCCAAACCTGCATAAAGCAACTTTATGGGCAGCCAAATTATCTTAATTTATCCGAGCTACGCGCAGAACTATTGAGAAAGACTTCGAGCCATTATCTTTTTAAGAATCCTAATGTGCTTGTGTGTGGATAAACATTGAACGCTAGGAACTTCAGGAACCCCGACCGCATGGCCTATACGCGACGAAAGTTCATGGGCGGTGTCCCCGGCCACAAGATAGTAAAGTTCACTATGGGAAATACTGGCAAGAAGTTCCCGATCAGTGTGGAGCTAATCAACCTCGAGCACGGCCAAATCAGAGGCAACAGCCTAGAGTCAGCCCGCATCGCATGCAATAGGTTGTTGGAACTCCAGCTGGGCAAGGACCTTTACATTATGAAGGTGGTTCCGTTCCCCCATATCGTGCTCCGCGAGCACAAGAGGATTAACGTTGCTCAGGCTGACCGTTTCCAGGAGGGAATGAAGCGACCCTATGGTAAGCCCACCGGTTCTGCAGCACGAGTAAAACGTGGGGAGCCACTTATCGTCATCGAGGTCGAGCAGGATGGCGTTGAAATTGCGAAGGAAGCTCTTAAGAGGGCGATGGATAAGGTCCCGCTCCCTAGCAGGATCTTTGTAAAAGAAAAAAGCGATTAGTATAGGTTTTCCCTTTTTCTAGAGGCTGCCATATTTCCATAGGAAAGTAGCGCACATCTTAATTGTCGTGATGAACTCTTCAACGCCTATCCACTCGTTGGGTGCATGTGCGTTGTGAGGAGGCATACCCTCGCTGCCCGATGATGCTGAGACCATTTTGAGTGGTGGAGCTGTATAGTACATGCTGGGACCAGTACCTCCACTCATAGGATAGGTGAGAGGAGGGTTGAATCCCATTGCCTCGATTGCTTTCCTGTGGGCCATCACGATTCGGGTATCAGAGGGGCTCCTGTGGGCATTAGCTTTCCATCCATTGAGACGGACCTCAACGTCACCAAAACCGTGTTTCTGGAGGTGGTTTTTGATCTTATTCCAGATGTCATCAGCGTCCATGCCAGGCACGAGGCGGATATCCATGTTCGCCATCGCTAAGCCAGGATTAATTGTGTATGCTGCTGGACCGACGTAGCCGGATTGGAGGCCGTTTATCGTGAGAGTTGGCTCAAACATATAGGCTTGTATGAGGTCAACGTCGTGGAGGTCTCGAATGAAACTTTGGACACTCCACTGATTCTTCATCTTCTCTTCTTCCCCAGCGGCTGCGAGTTTTTTAAGCATCTCTTGGTCGCCAAGCTCAGGTCCCTTGATGTCGTCGTAGAAACCATCGATCGCAATGCGTCCATCGTTCCCTCTCATGCTCTCGAGCGCCCAGACGAGGCGCCATGCTGGGTTCTCGACCACCGGTGCACAGCTACTATGGATAGGGCCACGGCTGTGATCGACGACGAGTTGTATGTCGATGCAACCCTTACCACCGAGGGTTATTCGGGTGTCCTTATAGTCGATGCTGAAGGTACTAGGGCACCACTCCGCTTCAGCCCCCCTCATCTTCTCGGGTTGCTCCTTCAGGAACTTACGGAGCTGCCAGCTACCTACCTCTTCTTCGCCATCGAAGGTAAAAACGACATTTACAGGTACCTCACCCATCGTTTCTAGGAGGGCTTTTATCGCCATGAGTTCAGCAACAAGGACTCCTTTGCTATTTATGGCTCCTCGTGCTATGATCCTGCCGTCGACAACCTCGGCCTTATTGGGAGGTGAAGACCATTTATCGAGTTCACCGAAGGGCTGAGTATCGTACATCTGATATGCGACGATCGTGTGATGAGCATTTCTGTTGAGAAGTGTTCCATATACTATTGGGTTGCCTTCGCCGACGACGGGGATCAGATCAGCTTTAGCTCCGGTCTCATTAATCAAGTCGCGAACAATTTCGGAGCACCTGTAGACATTCTCACGTTCTCCTGAGACACTAGGTTGTCTGAGAAGCTCTTGGCAGTGGCGTAGATACTCGTCACGGTTGTCGTCTATGTACCTGAAAACCTTTTCGAGGGTCATATTTCCTCGGGTTTACCTCAATCCCGGAGCCTATTTTAAGGTTGCAATCTACCTTACAATTGCATGTATGAACTCGAGCTTGACCGGGTTGTTGAGGAAATAAAGGACAAAGGCACAAAACGTGTGCTCCTCCAGCTCCCCGACGGGATTAGGCCTTTCGCATTTCAGATGGCAGATTATCTCGTTAAGGCAACGGGGATAGAGATAATCCTGAGTGGGGACTCCTGTTTTGGCGCCTGTGACCTCGCGACTCGGCAGGCTAGAGAACTCAACGCAGACCTTCTCGTCCACTACGGCCATGCTTGCTTCGTTAAAGAGTCAGAAGTGCCAATATTCTATGTCGAGGCAAGAATATCTATAGACATTGAGAAGCTCGTGGAAGTAATCGCACCCCATCTTGAAGGCTGGAGAAGGGTAGGGCTTACTTCAACCATACAGCACACCACTCAGCTACAAGAAGTCGCAGAGTCCCTTAGGAGTAAAGGGATTAATACTCTCATTGGCGATGGCGCCGGCGTAACACCCGAAAACGGGCAGGTACTCGGCTGCAACTATACCGCCGCAACAAACCTACTCGAGGACGTCGATGGTTACCTTTTCATTGGTGGTGGAAAATTCCACCCTCTAGGCCTCGCTCTATCGACAGGAAAACCCGTTGTTGTAGCTAATCCCTATAACGGTACCGTATTAAAGCTCGGAGATTTCGAGCTCATGAAGCTTGCGAAACGTAGGATGGCTGCGATTACAGCTGCTAAAAATGTGAAG
Source organism: uncultured Candidatus Bathyarchaeia archaeon (assembly GCA_964537625.1). Lineage (GTDB taxonomy): Archaea > Thermoproteota > Bathyarchaeia > TCS64 > TCS64 > UBA8941. The sequence continues at coordinate 965 of CAZIAF010000001.1, read as the reverse complement.
ACGCTCGGAGTTCTCGTCAGCTCCAAGCCTGGCCAACGCGCCATCGAAACAGCTAAAGAGTTAACTAGAAAACTCACCAATAAGGGATTCTCGACTCGGTTAATATATTTGGACGAGATTAGAGCCGAAGCCCTCAATAACTTCACCGAACCAGGGGCTTTCATTGACACCGCTTGCCCAAGAATTGCTGTCGACGGTGTTACAGGCATTGACCGCCCAATCCTCACCGTGGTTGAGGCGGAGGTGCTTCTTGGGGAGAGGAGTTGGGAGGAGACTTGGGGTCATGACTACTTCGTGTAGGAAGCTTCACCAATCAGTTTATTAAAAAGGGGGAGCATAAAAGGACCGGTCCCTAGGGACTGGTTCACAGTTAAGCGGCATACGTCGTACATCACAGGCGCACAATCATGTCAAAGGCAAAAAAAATCGAGGGTAAAGTTTTCCCTGGTGAGGAACTCGCGGTCATCGAGGAGTACAACGATGGGGAAGGTAGCTACCAGGAGAACGGATTGGTACGCTCCGAAGAACTCGGTGAACCCAGGCTCAACAAGGAGAGGCGGTCGCTAGAGGTAAAGAAGGTCACAAAACCCCTCAAACTCCCTAAGGAGGGTTTAATAGTAATCGCTGAAGCGGGTTCTGTTACCAGAAGGGACGCTCGTGTAGACATCTTCCGTTTAGCCGGGAAGAAGGTCGAACCCACATACACGGGAGTCATCCACGTCAACGACGTTGCACGCGAGTTCAGCCGTGACCTCGAACAAGCTGTCCGAGGCGGAGATATCGTGCGAGCGGTGGTTGCAAACACTAAGAACAGACTCATCCAGCTCAGCATGGCTGGACCAGATTATGGTGTTGTCTACGCCTACTGCAGCCGCTGTGGCGGAATTCTAGAGGACCAGAAAGGCCGCCTTACTTGCCCGAGCTGTAAACGTGTAGAGCGTCGCCAAGTCGCGCGGAGCTACGGA